>DATIEW010000125.1:0-4799 GCA_035455585.1 Vicinamibacterales bacterium
AGGCGAGCTGATCTCGATCGCGAATCGTAGGGGCGAGCTGGAGGCACAGCTCAAGGCGGCTAAGGAACCGCCGTCCCTCCTGCACCCGAGCATGGCCGACCTCTACCGGTCGAAGGTGGAGGAACTCGCGTCGGCGCTCCAGCGCGAGGACACCCGCTTGGAAGCCTCAGAGATGCTCCGTGGACTGATTGATTCGATCGTCTTGATACCGGAGAAAGGCCAGCTCCGGATCGAGCTCAGAGGGAATCTGGCCGCGATGCTGACTGCTGCCCAGAAAACGAAAAGGTCGCCCGATACAGGCGACCTTCTCGTGCCGGTTCAATTGGTTGCGGGGGCGGGATTTGAACCCGCGACCTTTGGGTTATGAGCCCAACGAGCTACCGGACTGCTCCACCCCGCGTCAAATGAAACCCCATCGTACCACCCCCGGACGGCCCGCGCAAGTGCGCGGCCGCGACGCGCTGACGCGCTTGCGAAGCCCGGCCGGGTCGCGAGGGACCGGTCGCTCGCGCGCGAGCCCGGCCTCATCCTCCGCTCGGCGGCCGGGATCGTGTGGAAACACGGTCGTGCGATCGACAGCCGCGGCCGCGCGAACGTCGCGGACTTCGGTCTGGGCCGAAGCCGAGGCGCGCTCAGGGACGCCGCGGTACTTGGTGCCGGAGCAGGTCTCGGGTGGACGCTGTCGGAGCAAACGGACACTACGCCCTCGGCCTCGTCCTCTACGGGCCCGGGAGATCGCGGCGATCAGGCTTTCGTGGAACGCGATCGATAGATGGTGTAGGCGTCGAAGTACTTCTGGAGCGACCAGCTTCTTCGCGACGGCGCCGAGGTGCACCTGTCGTCCAGGCCATTCGACCTCCTCAAGCTCCTCATCGACCATCGTCCGCGTGTTCTTTCGAAGCACGAGCTGCACGGACATCTCTGGCCGGCGACATTCGTGTCGGACGCCAACGTCGCGAGTCTCATCGCGGACATTCGCGGAGCCCTGCGAGACAATGCGCGCCGGCCCCGCTTCATTCGCACCGCCCATCGATTCGGTTATGCCTTCTGTGGCGAGGCCGCGTCGGTGCCGGAGCCCGCCGCTTCGACGAAGCCGACCGCCTATTGCTGGCTGGTGATGAAAGGCCGCCGCGTGCCGCTGCAGCCGGGGGACAATGCCGGGAGGTGGACGTCATCGACATTCCATCGCCGACCGTCTCCCGCCGCCACGCGCGGATCGTCGTCGGCGATGCGGAGGTGCTCCTCGAGGATCTGGGCAGCAAGAACGGCACGTTCGCGTCGGGCAAGGCTCTGTCGGGTGCGGCGCCCGCAACATGGCCTACGACGTCACGCCCGACGGACGGTCCTCATGACGGACCTCAAACTCGAACAGGATCTGACATGTCCGGGTGATGGTCTCATTGCTGGCGCCGATGGCATCATGGTGGATGTGAACGGACACACCATCGCCGGGTCGGGAGCGGCCGTTGGCATCACCGTCCGCGGACGCCGTGGGGGTCGTCGTTGCCGGCGGGACGGTTCGGGGCTTCCTGACGGGTGTCATGGTCGCAGCGTCGAGCGGTATCCTCATCAAAGGGAACCGCTTCACGCAAAACCGTGAGGGGGTCTTCCTGAACGGGTCGAGCGCGAACACCGTCAAGGAGAACGTGGCGTGGCAGAACCAGCTGCGCGGCATCATGATCCGGCCCAGCCTCAGCGGGGTTCAGTCGACGCAGAACCTCGTGACGGAGAACATCCTCATCGACAACCCGAGCGGAATCCTGCTTGTCGGCCAGCCCGGAAACACCCTGAAGGAGAACACCATCAGAGGAAGTACGGTGGCCGGCATCGATCTGTCGGGCCCTGGAGCGTCGGGTAATCTCCTGAAGGAGAGCACGCTCGCGTTCAGCGCCGCCGGGGTCAAGTTCTCGCCAGGCTGGACCGGCAACGGGATTGTCGAGAACCGCATCGCGCTCAACGCCTGCGGGGTGCAGGGCCCGGCGGATGGCAACACTTTCAAGGAGAATTCGTTCGTCGCAAACGGGCTCGACTCGTGCTCGTGAGCGCCGCGCACATTCGAACAGCCTGGTGGCGTTGGATGGCGGCGGCCCGGCTTCGAGCGGGCCGCCGTCTGGTTTCCGGGCGCGTGGATCACGGCTGAATCCCCAGCCGCGCCTTCGCGGCCGCGACGCGCTCGCGAAGCCCGGTCGTCTCGCCGGAGACCGGCAGGCGCAGCACGCTGTCGAGCGCCTCGCCGTACCACTTCCGCCACGCCTCCATGACCTGACGCTCGATGGCTTCGGCTGCCTTCCGATCGGCCGCGCTTTCGACGAGCTGCCTGCCCTGCTCGCGCTCGAGTGCGAACCTCCGGGCCGCCGCCGGCTCCAGCAGATCCACGACTGCCGCCGCGTCGCGCTCGCCGGCCGACGCCAGCAGCCAGGCCGTGGTCGCCACCGATACACCGACATTCCGCAGCTCGCCGGCGCTGACTTTGTCCGGCGTGTCCAGGTTCGTGTGGTAGTAGCGATCCGTGAAGTGCCAGTTGAGGAGCGCGGGAATTCCCGCGGCGACGAACGGCGTATGATCGCTCCCCCCTTCGTACGGATTAGTCCGGACCACCCAGCCGGTGTCCCGCGCCCGCCGCAGACACACAGCCAGGTGCAGGTCGTTGAGGAGGCTGCCCTTCAGAGTTTCCGGCTTCACCTGGCTCGCGCCCCACTCGCTGTGCGGATCGGACGGGCGCGGCCAGACGGCCGACGGGTCCGGCTGCTTCTCGATCAGGAACGTCCCGCCGGTCCTGCCCGTGTCTTCGCCGGTCATGTCGAGCGCGAGCATGTACTGCACGCCGCGCGCCTCCGCCGGCCGCGACGACAGCCACTGGCGCGTCCCGCGAGTCTCGTCCACCCACATGAACGTGAGCGTTCGCTCCGGCGGCGGGAGCGCGCCCGACCGAATCGCTTCCGCCAGCGCCCGCGCCAGCCCGTACAACGTCGCACACCCGCTCGCATCGTCGTTCGCGCCAGGCTCCTGGACGTGCGCGATCAGGACGGTGCGCTCGTCCGGGCGGCTGCGGCCGGGAATCTCGGCGACGAGCGAGCGGTTAGGTCCGTCGTGGAACGAGGATTGGATGTCGACGCGCAGCCGGACCGGACCTTCGCGAAGCCGTTCGCGCAGGCGCGACGCCGCACGCCAGCTCGCCTTGAACCCGAACGCCCTGACGCCCGGATCGTAGGGCACGCTTCCCCACTGGAGCACGTCTTTCTGCTCCTCGCTCGTGAACGCGGCAGAATCGGCCGGCCGGATGTACGGCGCGATGGCCGTGGAAATCACGCCTGCCGCTCCCCGCGCCTTGACGGCCTGCAGCCAGAGCCTCCCGATGGACGCGTCGCCCAGCACCACGGCGCCGCGAAGCTCCTTGTCGGCGAAGTCCGCGTCCGTCGCCGCGCCGACGTCGACGAGCGGCGCCAGGAGTCCCCCATCCCGCGTCGAGAACGAGTTGATGCAGAGCGATACGCGATCCCGTTCGCGGGACAGGACCACCTCGGGGCTCTCGGCGTCGATTGCCACCGTGCCCACCGTGTAATCCCATCCCGGCGTGACGGTGGGAAACTCGTCGACGCGTAGGGTGCCGGCCCTGTCGCCGGGTCCATCTCCGAACCCGACAGCCGTCAATCTCTCGCGGAGGTGATCGATCGACGCGTTGAACCCGGGATTGCCCGCGACACGCCAGGACTGGCTCATGAACTCGACGACGTCCACGGCAGCGGCGGCGTCGAACCGCTCGAGGACCGCTGCATAGGCATGCTCTGCTGAAGCGGGCAGCGCAGGAGCGGCGTCCGCGGGCGCCTGCGCCGGCAACGGGCCCACCGAGGCCGGACCGATCACGAACGCGGCCGCAAGCGCGGCGGCCAGATTGAAGTGCTTCACTCGAGTGGTCTGACCGGAAGCCTGGTGAAGTCGAGCAGGATCTCGACGCCCGAAGTGGAACGGTCCGACGGCGCAGCGGTGCGGCCGAGGCAGGTGGCCTGCCCTTCATGAGCTGAAAGCGGCTCGAAGTAGCGCCGCGCTACCTCAGGCGCGACATATCCGACCTTCTCGCCGTTGACCAGCACGGCTATCGCCTCGAGGAAGTAGCGGTTGCCCGGTTCGACGGCCAGGGAGACCTCGAAGCTTGACGGCAGACGACGGACACGTTCCTCGTATGCAAGTCCGCCAACCACCGGTATCCGGCGCATGATCGACACAGGCATGACGCATCTCTCTCCACAATTCTACAGGAGCGGCGCGGGCCGTCAGGTGGTACACTCGCAGCACTCCCCCGCGGTTGAGATCCCGATCCCCATGGACCCGAAGATTGCACAACTGTACTCACGCCTGCGCGCCGCGCGGCGGATCACGGTGCTGACGGGCGCCGGCGTCTCGCAGGCGAGCGGCGTCCCGACCTTCCGGGGAGCCGACGGCCTCTGGCGCTCGTTCCGGCCCGAAGATCTCGCGACACCGCACGCGTTCCGGCGGGATCCGCGCCTGGTCTCGGAATGGTACGACTGGCGGCGCTCTGTCATCGCCGCCTGCCAGCCAAACGAGGCCCACACCGTGCTCGCACGCTGGGGCTCCCGCCCGGGCTTCACGCTCATCACGCAGAACGTCGACGGCCTGCACGAACGCGCCGGCTCGCAGGACGTCGTCCGGTTCCACGGCTCGATCTGGCACCTCCGCTGCGCCGGGAGCTGCCGGGACGGTTCGGAACCATGGGAGGACCGGCGCGTGCCGTTTGCCGACCTGCCGCCCCGATGCCCGCACTGCGGCGGCTACGCCCGTCC
>DATIEW010000126.1:0-2274 GCA_035455585.1 Vicinamibacterales bacterium
TGAGCGCCAGTACAGTGACGGCGAGTACATCTGCGAGGAAGGCCGACCCGGCGCGGCGCTCTTCGTCGTGCAGCGAGGCGTGGTCGAGGTTGTGAAGCGGGGCGCCGGAGACCAGGACGTCCCGCTCGCCCTGCTCGAGCCGCCCGCGTCCTTCGAGGAGTCGGCGGCCCTCGGGACAGGCGTCCTTCGCTGGTTCTCCGTCCGTGCGCGTGGTCCGGTCTCGTTGCTGGCGCTCGGCAAATCGGACCTCGACGAGTTGATCCTCAACTTCCCGCCGCTCGCCAACAAAGTCCTGGCCAAGCTCGCCGGCATCATGGCCGCGCGACTGCAGATGCTGATCGATGCCGAGATTCAAAAGGAATCCGAAGCGGACACCGGTGGCACCCCGTGACCCCCACGGCGAGCCCGAAGCGTGCGGGGGTCGTCATCAAATCTGTCGTCACGCTCGCTGCCGTTCTTCTCGCCGCATACCTGGTGTGGGGCCTGAGAGGCTTCATTGTGCCGGCGTTCGTCGGCGGTCTTCTGGCGTACATCTGTCGACCGGGAGTTGCCCGCCTGGAACGACGCTGGATACCGCGAGGGCTGGCCGTAGGGTTGTTGCTGCTGATGTTCGGAGCCGTGACGCTCGTCGGCTTGAACAGCGTTCGCGCCGCCATACCAAGCGAGATCGAGGCGCTCGAGCTCCGGGTTCGCGCGCTGTACGCGCTCCACCATCGCTATCAGGCGCTGATGGAACTCGATCCCTCGTGGACCCGTGGCAATGCCCTCTACCAATTGACGCATCGCGATCTCGACCCGCTGATGGATCGAGTGAGTGACGTGTTGGCTCTCACACCGGACGAGCGCGCGCTGTTCGTTGCCTCACGAGACCGGCGGACCGAGTCGGCGGCGACTCGATCGGCCCGGCTGCTCGACTACGACCAGGCGAACGTCCGCGCGCTCGAGATGCGCGCGCGCCAGACAGGGCGCGCGACACCCGCCACCAAGGCAACCGGCGGATCAACGTCGGCCTCGACGGCGCCGTCCGCAGCGCACGGTGAGCCTGGTGCGCTCGGCGACATCGTGTCGACGTGGATGATCGCGCCGCTGATCTTCCTCTTTCTGTTGTGGGATACCGGAAGTCTCAAGCGCGGCCTCCTCCGAGCCGTTCCGAATCGACTCTTCGAGCCCGCACTCACCGTGCTCGACGATGTCGACCAGGCGTTCGGGAACTACGTGCGCGGCATCTTCCTCGAGTGCTGCGCGCTCGGGGCGACGGTCATGGTGTTCCTCATCGTCGTCGGCGTCCCCCTGAGATGGGCGATCGCGATCGGGCTCTTCACGGGTGCGAGCAATGTCATTCCGTACATGGGCTTCTTTGCGGCGCTGCTGAGCGGCCTCGCCTATGCGCTCCTGGCCGAGGAGATTCATCCGCTGATCCCGCTCGTCAGCGCCGACACCTTCGCGATCTGGGTCGTGGCCGCGGTGGCGCTCGCGGAGCTGCTCAAGAACGTCGTCTACGAGCCCTTCGTTCTCGGTGGCGCGGTCGAACTGCATCCGCTCGTCATCGTGATCGGCGTGGTCGGAGGCGCCACCCTGTTCGGAGCGGCCGGAATGTTTCTCGCGATTCCAACTATTACGGTCGTCCGAGTCCTTGTTGCGAGCAGTGCCAGACATCTCAAGGCGTATGGGCTCGTCTAGGAGGTCATGTGATCGCCGGCGCCTGAAGCGCCATCGCACCGAGATCCCGCGCGACTGAGCCGTGACGCACAGTCCCTGCTGACGTCAGGCTGACGATATCCCCGGGATCGAGGGGGCAAACGCCCAGCGGCGCAGCAGCTCCCGCGCGCGCGCCATCGCGTGACCCCGGTGGCTCACCGCGTGCTTGGCCGCCGCCGGGATCTCCGCGAAGGTGGCACCGAGCGGCGGATAGTAGAAGAGCGGGTCGTAGCCGAAGCCGCCCGCGCCTCGCGGCGCCTCCAGCAGCACGCCCTCGACGGTTCCCTCCACCGTGGCCTCGCGGCCGTCCGGCGCGGTCAGCGCGATCACCGCCCGGTAGCGGGCCGTGCGCCGGCCCGCGGGGACGCCCTCCATCTCCCGCAGCATGAGGCGGTTGCGCTCGGGATCCGTCAGCCCCTCGCCGCCGTAGCGGGCGGAGAGCACACCCGGGCGGCCGTCGAAGGCGTCCACCTCGATGCCGGAGTCGTCGGCCAGCGCGAAGAGCCCGGTGGCGGCGGTGACGGCACGGGCCTTGCCGAGCGCGTTCTCGCTGTAGGACGTCCCCCCCTCCGGCGG
>DATIEW010000127.1:0-4091 GCA_035455585.1 Vicinamibacterales bacterium
CGCGGCCGCGCCGCACGTCGCGGTGATCGGCGCGGGCGCGTTCGGCGGGTGGACGGCCTGGTGGCTGGCGCGCCGCGGCGCGCGCGTCACCATCGTGGACGCGTGGGGCCCCGGGAACATGCGCTCTAGTTCCGGCGGCGAGACCCGCGTGATCCGCGGCTCGTACGGCGACCGCGCCATCTATACGAAGATGGCCGCCCGCGCGCTCGCGCTCTGGCAGGACCTGGGCCGCGAGTGGCAGCGGGCGCTGTACGTGAAGACGGGCGCACTGTGGATGTTCGGGCCCGACGACACGTTCGCCAGGACGTCGGTGCCCACCATGACCGCTGAAGGTTATCCCGCCGAGCGGCCGGCCGTCGAAGACGCGCGCCGCCGCTGGCCGCAGGTCTCGTTCGACGGCATCCGCTCCACGCTCTTCGAGCCCGACGCAGGATACCTGCTGGCGCGACGGTCCTGCGCCGTCGTGCTGGAGCGCGCCAGGGCGCTCGGCGCCGCCTATCGGCAGGCTGCGGTTGCCCCGCTCTCGCCGTCGCGCGCGATCGATCGAGTGACGCTCGAAGGCGGCGGTTCGATAGCCGCCGACGCGTTCGTGTTCGCGTGCGGACCCTGGCTCGGCCGGCTTTTCCCCGAGGCGATCGGCGCGCGCATCACGCCTACCCGCCAGGAGACCTTCTACTTCGGGACGCCGCCCGGAGACGTGCGGTTCGAGGAGCCGGCCCTGCCGGTGTGGGCGGACTTCCGCGATCGGCTGTGGTACGGGATTCCGGGCAATGCGCACCGCGGATTCAAGATCGCGGACGACACGGCGGGACCGCGCTTCGACCCGACAGCAGGCGATCGCCGGAACGCTCAAGAGGCCATCGACGCGGCGCGCGCCTTCCTGCGCGTGCGCTTCCCCGCGCTCGCTGACGCGCCGCTGCTCGGCGGCGAGGTCTGCCAGTACGAGAGCTCTCCCGACTCGCACTTCATCGTCGACCGGCACCCGTCTGCCGCCAATGTCTGGATTGCGGGAGGCGGATCCGGACACGGCTTCAAGATGGGTCCGGCGCTCGGCGAGATGCTGGCAGATCTCGTCCTGAACGATCGCCAGCCAGACCGCCAGTTCCGCCTGGCGCGCTTCCAGAAACGGTGAGGACTTCTCGGATGCGCAGGCGCACCAGAAGGATCCGGTTGATCGGGGCGGCTGCCGCCTGCCGGCCGCAGCGGCTTCGCTTCACGCGCGTCAACCGGCGGGCGAGTCCCAGGCGCTTGCCGCGCTCGTGGCGGAATACCGTCAGCGCGCCGAACGACGCCGTCCGTGAGATCAGGAGAACGGGAACAGGAGACTAGGAGATCAGGAGAGTATTAGGGAACGAATCGTGGTAGCGGTGGAGGGAGTGCGGGAACGGTGAGCCCGACCGATCCGCTCACCTACATCTCTGTTCAGCGCTCGCTGAGGTTTCCCGACGGATGCCGCCGCAATCATGCCGGTCCACTTGACGCCAACCAGAATCGCTGCGCGACAGGCCGTTGACGAACAGGCCTCTGACTGGGTTCGGCAGGCGCGGCGATTCGCCGGCCTGAGACGTCCGATACGGAGACGCATGACGCGGTTCGACGATGTTACGATTGGCCATGCCGGCCGAAGCCGATAGGGCGTGCGCGCAGGAGGACACACGGGTGTTGCTCCACCGCGCCACGATCGTCCCGTTCGACACCACTGCCGAAGCCCATCGCCTTCAGGGGGAAATCTACCGGCGAATGGGAGGCCCCGCGCGTCTCGCGATCGCCTTCCAGCTCACCGAAACGGTGCGCCGGCTGGCTCTCGCCGGCATTCGCGCTCGACATCCGGATTACACGGACGAGCAGGTGTTCCAGGCGTGGGGGCGGCTGAATCTTGGCGACGACAGCGTCCGCGCGATCTGGCCGGACTGCCGCCTGGTCGATCCGTGACACCGGAGGAAGAAGTGCTCGGCCGGGTGGTCGACATACTGCTGCGCGTGGCCGTTCCATACATGATCACGGGCTCGATTGCGACCAGCTACCATGGCCGGCCGCGCGCCACGCATGATGCCGACGTCATCATCGATCCCGCACCGGAACAGCTCGAAGCCATGCTGCAGAGGCTCGAAGCTGCAGGGTTCTACGTCGATCCGGAATGTGCGCGGGACGCATTGCGCCAACGGCGGCAGTTCAATGTCATCGACATCGCCCGCGCCACCAAGGTTGATCTGATCATCCGCAAGGCCAGACCCTTTAGCGTCGAAGAGTTCCGCCGCCGGCAGCCACTACGACTGGCCTTCGGCCAGGTTGTCGATGTCGTGAGCGCCGAAGACGCGGTCCTCTCGAAGCTCGAATGGGCGCGGCGGAGCGGAGATTCCGAACGACAGATTCGTGACGCAGCCGGTGTACTCGAGCTGAACCCGGACATCGATCGAGGCTACGTCGAGCGCTGGGCGGGCGAATTGGGCGTGAAGGATCTCTGGGACCAGATCTCACAGAGCATCCCCTGAGGCGTGAGCGCCCGCGGCTCGTGACGTGCTGATCGGCGCCCTGGCCGTTGAATCACACGGCTTCCGCTACTACACCGGCTCGCCCCGGCCGACGCCGGAGCGGCCGCTCATCCAGCAGAACTCGTCCGCGGCACGAGCCTCTGGCGCTCCCGACATCGAGAATGAGGGGACGTTGAGGCGGTGTGGTCTTCAGTGCTTTCATGTGGGAGAGCTATCGCGTGCCGTCGTCTGAAGCAGACTGCGCTCGCGCTTCGGACGGATGGAGTCCGAAATGACCCTGTCGGCGATTGCCTACGATTGTCGGATTGCGGTTCGCCGTCTGTTGGGCACGCCTGGGTATTCCGCGCTGCTCATAGTGGCGCTCGCGTTGGGGATTGGTGCGCACGCGGCGGTCTTCGGCGTCGCCTCCTCTGTCCTATACCCTGACAACCCATACGCTGAAGGGCGCCGCGTTGTCTACGTCGAACTGCACAAGCAGGGCCGGTGGGTGCCTCTCCTGGAGAGGCACGCGGCGTCGCTCGCGACGCAGACGCAATGGTTCGATCGCATTGAGACCGTTCGAGTGTCGCAGATTCATTGGCGAAGGGGTGACTCTGCGAAACGTCTTCCGGTCGGCTACGCCACACCGACGTTGCCCGCCCGAATGGGTATCGAACCCATTCTGGGCAGAGGCTTCCTGCCGACAGAAGGTGCTCCCTCGGATGAACCGGTCGTGATCATCAGTGAAGGGCTGTGGCAGCGCGATCTGGCTGGTCGCCCGGATGTTCTCGGGACGACGCTTTCGCTCGCCGACGTGCACCGGACGATCATTGGCGTCGCGACGTCGACGTCCCTGTACCCTCGAATCGACGTCTGGATCCCGACGCCGCTCGATGCTGCCGGGACTCAGCCCGTCACGGCGGTCGCCTGGCTCCGCTCAGGTGTGTCGAGGAATAGCCTCGGAGTCGAGCTCACCGCTGCGGTGGTGGAGCCCGGCTGGTCCGACCAGGGTCTGGAACTGCGCCTCGTCCCACCCGACCGGCGCGAGCGAGCGTCCAGCATCAGCCGTGTCCTGATCCTGTTGTGGAGTGCCAGCGCGTTCGTCCTCGCGATCATCTGTGCCAATCTCGCCACGCTCTTGCTGGCCCGCAACCTGTCGAGACACCGTGAGCTATCGACGTGTGCCGCGCTCGGCGCCAGCCGAATCAGGATCGTGCGGCCCCTGATCCTGGAGTGTCTGGTGCTGGGAATTGCGGGCGGCGTGCTCGGAATCTTTGTGACAGCCTGGGGTGGCCAGGCGCTGCTGTGGCTCAGACCTCGTTCCTTGTCGTTCGTGTATCCAGACACAATGCCTCTCGATGCAAGCGTGCTTGCGTACACGCTGACGCTCACATGCATCATGGGCGTGGTCATTGGGGTACTCGCGTCGGCGCGCTGGATCCGCACCGACGTCCTTCGAGGAGCTGGACGTGACGAGTCCTACTTCTCTGGCCGGCACGGGTCTCGCCGGCTGTCTTCTGCCGCGGTGGTGGTCCAGACAGCCCTCGCCGTCATGCTGGTGGTCGGCGCGGCACTCATGCTGACCAGCTTCTTGCGTCTGCGGAGCCTCGACCCGGGATT
>DATIEW010000128.1:0-9807 GCA_035455585.1 Vicinamibacterales bacterium
GTCGATTTCCCCCATGACCTTGCGGAGGAGGGTCGTGGCCTCGAGGGCGTCGAGACGCTGGTGTCGAAGCGTCTCGACCAGCGAGTTGACCTCGATCATGACCTCGCCCAGGGGGTCCCCGCCCCGGGCGCCGCGGGCCCGTATCGAGAAATCGCCTTCGCCGAGCGCCGCGAGCAGGTTCGACAGGGTCTGCAGGGGCAGCACCACGCGCTCGCGGAGTGCGAACGCAAAGCCCAGACAGAAGGCGAGGATCACGACCGTCAGCGTCCACTGCACCTTCGGGGTGTAGCCGCCCGTCCAGAGGAAGATCAGCGAGATGATCGCTCCCGGCAGCGCCGAGGCGAGCGCCATCAGCAGGATGCGGCGATCATGGCTCAGACGTGGCCCGCGGACGTGTTTCCCGGACGGCATGGCTGATACCGGAAATATAGCTGGTGTGGACCGCCCTGTGGTAATCGGCCGGTGTCAGGTTAGCGGGAGTGCGCCGGAGCACATCGGCCCGCGGCGCGATGCGGCCAGCGCGGGGCGTCAGTTCGAAAATTGCGCCGCAGGCGCACCCTCCCGCGGAGGCGCCGATTCGGCACTGTCGCAGAAATTGGCTGGGCGCCCAACTGATTGGGCGCCGGCCTCCGCGCTGCCCGAGCCGGAGCGGCCACCGTGAGGCCATCGCCGTAGGCGCAATTTTCCGCGCGTCCGGCCGAGGCGCCACGGGCCGATGTGCTTCGGCGCACTGGAACCCGACAACCAGATACATCGGCGGGACGGCGCGCGGCCGCCGTTCGGGGCGGAGCGCGGTGCTCGACCTCCGCCGAGGCTCAGAGGCCGTAGCGCTGGAGACGCCGGTACAACGCGCTTCGGCTCAACCCCAGGGCCTTGGCCGCCTGGCTCACGTTGCCATCGAAGCGGGTCATGGCCTTCTTGATGAGGAAGCACTCGACGTCTTCGAGGCTCATGTCCTCGAGCCGGCCGCCGCCGTCGCGGCTGGTGCGCAGGCCGAGGTCGCCGGACCGGACGAGCGGCCCGGGGGCCATCAGCACGGCGCGCTCGATGGCGTGATCCAGCTCCCGGACGTTGCCGGGCCAGGAGTGCTCCAGGAGCATCTGCATCGCGCCGGTCTCGAACCCGGTGAGGCGCTTGCGGTAGCGCTGCGCGTGCTGCCGGAGGAAGTGCTGCGCCAGCAGCGGCAGGTCCTCGCGGCGATCGCGGAGCGGGGGAAGCCTGATCTCGATCGTGTTCAGCCGGAAGAGCAGATCCTGGCGGAAGCGGCCGGAGGCAACCTCATCGGCCAGGTCCGAGTTCGTGGCCGAGATGACGCGCACGTCCACGCGCCGCGTCCGCGACGATCCGAGCCGCTCGAACTCTCCGGTTTCGATGATGCGCAGGAGCTTGGCCTGCTGGCTCAGCGGCACGTTGGCGATCTCGTCGAGGAACAGCGTGCCCTGGTCGGCCAGCTCGAATCGCCCGACGCGATCCGCCTTCGCGTCGGTGAAGGCGCCGCGCACGTGCCCGAACAGCTCGCTCTCGAAGACCCCCTCGGACACGCCCCCGGAGTTCACGATCACCATGGGGCGCGAGGCGCGGCTCGAGACGGCGTGCAGCGCGCGGGCGACAACGCCCTTTCCGGTCCCGTTTTCGCCCAGGACGAGGACGTTGGCGTCCGAAGGGCCCACGCGCGCGATCACCTGCAGCACGGCTTGCATCGACGGGGACTCGGCGATGAGCTTGGGCACGCCCTCGCCGCGAAGCAGCGAGTTCTCCGCCTCGAGGCGCTGCCCCTTGCGGAGCGCCTGGCTCAGCTCGATCTGGGTGCGCACGATCGCCAGCAGCCGCGCGTTGTCCCACGGCTTCTGGATGAAGTCGCGTGCGCCCCGCCGCATGGCTTCGACAGCCACCTCCACGCTTCCCCATGCGGTCATCACCACGACCGGCAGCGTCGGATCGTGTCCCTGGATGCGCGAGAGCAGGTTCAGCCCCTCCTCGCCGGATGTCGTGTCGCGTGTGTAGTTGAGGTCGATGAGCGCGACGTCGAACTCGCGGGCCTCGATCGCGGCGAGGACGCCGGCAGGGGAGGTGGCCGTCTCGAGCTGAAAGCCTTCGCCCTTGAGCAGGAGCCGCAGTGCCTCGATGACGTCGGACTGGTCGTCCGCGATCAGAATACGCGGCTCTGCCGGCCGGGCGGCCTGCCGCGATGTCTCCTTCAGGTGGTCGGTAATGAGCATGACAAGAGACGGGAATCCCTACAAGGAGGAAATCCCGTCCTGAAACCCTCGTCGTTCAGTGTTCGATGTGGAACCCGCTCTCCTCCAGCTCCTTTTCCGCGCGCTTGCTGCCGTCCTCCTCTACGACGCGGCCGTCGAAGAGGTGGATCGAGCGGTCCGCGTGCCGGGCGTACCGGGGATCGTGGGTGACCATGCAGATCGTGGCGCCCTCGCGGTGCAGCTCGCGCAGCAGTTCCATCACCGCTTCGCCGTTCTTCGAATCGAGGTTGCCGGTCGGCTCGTCGGCCAGCAGGATCGACGGCGACCCGGCCACGGCGCGGGCGACCGCCACGCGCTGCTGCTGGCCGCCGGAGAGCTGCGAGGGCAGGTGCTTCGCGCGGTGCGCCATGCCGACCTTTTCGAGAGCCGCCATGACGCGCTCCTTGCGCTCGGCCGACTTCATGCCGCGGTAGGTCAGCGGCAGCTCGACGTTCTCGTAGACGTTCAAGTCCCCGATCAGGTTGAAGCTCTGGAAGATGAACCCGATCTCGCGGTTGCGCACGCGCGCCCGCTCGGAGAGCGCCAGGTCCGCGACCTCCCGGCCGTTGAGCACGTAGCGTCCCTCGGTCGGCGAATCGAGCAGACCCAGGATCGACAGCAGCGTCGACTTGCCGCAGCCCGACGGCCCGGCGATGGCGATGTACTCTCCGCTATTGATCTCGAGATGGATGCCAGCGAGGGCGTGGGTTTCGACTTCGTCGGTGAAGAAGACCTTGGTGACGCCGTCGAGGTGGATCAGCGGTTGCGCGGGTGTGGTCATCGTGGCTCCTTTGTGCCTGCTATCCCTGTATCCGGACCCGATCGAACTGGTCGTAGGTCGACATGTCGGAGAGAATGACCTGGTCGCCAGGCTGCAGGCCGTCTCTGACCTCAATCGTGTTGACCGAGCTGCGCCCCAGCGTGATATGCGTCCGGACGGCCTCTCCATTCGGCATCAGCTTGAAGAGGGTGATCTTGCCCTCCTCCTGGCCGAACGCCGGCCGGCCGACGTAGATCACGTTCTCGAGCTTTTCGAGGCGAATCGTGCCGTCGACGCTCAGATCCGGGCGCGCGCCGGGCGGCAGGTCCCCCTCGAGCAGGATATCCACGCCGACGGTTCCGCCCTGCGCGGCCGGGTCGATGCGCGAGACCCGTCCCTGCACGATTCCGTTTCGAGTGTCCACCTCGGCCATCTGGCCGATCTGGATGTCTTTCGTCTGCGTCTCCGCGATGCGCAGCTCCGCCTTCAGGTTCGTCGGATCCGCGACGCGCGCGAGATTGGTGCCGGGGCCGACCTGCTGGCCGACTTCGACGGACACCAGCTGGAGCACGCCGATCATCCCCGCCTTCACCTTCAGATCCGCCTGCTGGCGCAGCCGGAGGTCGTAGGCCGCCTTCCGCTGCTCGACGTCGGCCTGCTGGGGCGCGACCTGCGATTCGACGCCCTGCTGCGAGATTGCGAGGCGCTTCCGCGCGATCGTCAGCCTGTTCTTCAGCTCGTCGGCCGTGGCCTGGAACTCCTTCAGCTGCAGCTCCGAGATGAGCCCGCTCTCGTAGAGCTGCTTGTTCGCCTCGAGCCGGAGCGTCGCTGTCTTGAACGACGACTCGACGTTGGCAACCTCCGACTCCTGATTGAGGAGCTGGCTCTGGAGCTCCGCCTTTCGGTTCTCGAAGGCCGCCAGCGCCGAGCCGTACGAGAGCTGCGCCTCCATGACCGCCTGCCGCAGATCGGGGTTCGAGAGCTCCAGGATCACCGTGTCGGGCGTGACCTTCGCTCCGGGCCGCAGCAGGATCTGCTCGACGCGCCCCTGTGTGGTCGACGGGATCCAGCTGATGTCCTCCGGCACCAGCGTGCCGGAGCCGCGGACCTGACGAATCATGTCGCCACGCTTGACCGTGTCGATCCAGACCGTCGCCCGATCGACCCCGGGCGCCGCCGGCTTCAACCGCGAAACCGCCACCGTGATGAGCACGATCGCGAGCAGCGCCGCTGTCGCATAGATGGCGCGACGGATCTTCTTCTGTCGCTTGACGCTTGCCGGACGTGCGATATCAACCATTTACAGCCTCTATCTGAAACCCGGAGAAAGTGCAGATCCCCGGCATCAGCTGAGGATAAGCCAAATCATGTGCCACGCGCATGGCACCTGAAAGTGCCTGAAAATCAAGGTGTTGCCAGCCCTCACATCAGTGTGGAGCCCCCGTGGCTGCCCGCTTGCGGAACCCCCTTTTCCCGGATCCGAACAAGTCCGCGAAAGGCTCATGGACCCGACTGGCCCGCGCAACGCTGGATTTGACGGAACTACGAGCCGATGAGTTTAGAACAATTTACCGTGATTTCATTTGATTTGACAAATCAAATTAAAAGGTATTGAATGTGACCCGGATGCAAGAGACGGAAGTTGCCAGTGCCGCGCGGCAGATCATGGCCCTGTATCCGCGCATCTACTTCGCATGTCACACCCGGCACGTCCGCGATCCCCAGACCGACCGTCTCCTCAGCCGCACCCAGGCGAGCGTCCTCGATCACCTCGACGAGGTCGATCCGATGACCCTCAATGACCTGGCCAGGCACATGGGCGTGACTGCCGGCACCATGTCGCTCACCATCGATCGGTTGGAACGGAAAGGGTTCGTCGTCCGCCTCCGGGATACGACCGACAGACGGCGCGTTCACGTCCGGCTGACCGCGGCGGGAGTCCGGATCCGCCAGGCCAGCACCGTGCTCGACGTAGGGCTGGTCGAGGCGCTCGTGGCGCGGCTGTCGCAGATTGACCGCGCCGACGCGATCAGAGGGCTGAGCCTGCTTGCCCGGGCGGCGCAGGAACAGATCGAGGGGAAGACAGGTCGAGACGACAAGGCAGCGTCGGGATGAGGAGGCAGGTGATGAAGTGGGCGCTGATGACAGGTGCGGGTCTCGTCGCCGTGATAGCGATTGTGGCGATCATCGGGGCCGCTCTCCCCAGGAGCCACACGGCCTCGAGGAGCACGCGAATCAACGGCTCTCCCCAAGCCATCTGGGCTGCCATCACCGAGGTGGAAGCGTTCCCGGACTGGCGCAGCGACGTCAAGAAGGTGGAGCGCCTCCAGGACCGCGACGGGCGTCCCGTCTGGGTCGAGGAGGGACCGACCGGCCGGATGACGCTGGCCGTGGAGCGATCGGAGCCGCCACGGCTCCTGGTCCTGCGCATCGCGGATCCCGACCTGCCGTATGGCGGCACGTGGACGTACGAACTCAGCCCGCAGCCTGGCGGCGGCGTCATGCTCTCGGTGACGGAGGATGGCGAGATCTACAATCCGATCTTCCGCTTCATGGCCCGATTCGTCTTCGGCTACGAGGCCACGATGGACACCTACCTGGCGTCGCTGGCGGCGCGATTCGAAGGGACAAGGGAGATGACAAGGAAGAAGGGATAAGGAAGAAGGGATAAGGGACAAGGGTAACCAGAATGTCGAGGATGTGATGGGGTACGACGCACGGTGCACACTGGTCATCGACGGAACGAGCAGACACGGCACGGCATGCCTGGAGGACAGACAGCTCATCTTCCGCGGCCCGATTCGGCTCGCCATCCCGCTGGAGGCAGTCTCCTCGGCGACCGCAAGCGGCGGCACGCTGCTCGTCAGGTTTGACGGCCGTTCGGCCGAATTCCAGATTGGTGCCGCGGCCGAACGGTGGGCGGATCGGATCACGAGGCCGCCTTCGCGTCTCGACAAGCTCGGCGTGAAGCCGGGCCAGACGGTCGCGGTGCTCGGCGCCATCGAGGCGCCATTCGCGCTAGAACTCGAGGGACGCGGCGCCCGCGTGGTGAGACGGGGACCGTCGCCGTCGCGTCCCGTCGACCTCGTGTTCCTGGCGGCGAGCCGCCGCGATGCGCTCGATCGACTGCGCCCTTTGAGCCAGGCCATCAATCCGGCAGGCGCCGTCTGGGTCGTCCGTCCCAGGGGCAGCAGCGCGATCACCGAGTCGGAGACGATGGCTGCCGGCAAGCGAGCGGGGCTGGTCGACGTGAAGGTCGTCAGGTTCTCGGAGACCCACACGGCCGAGAAGTTCGTGATCCCGGTCGCCGCGCGACAGAGCCGTGCTCCCGGACTGGCCACCCCTTCGCGGCGCCGCCGCGACGGCGCCGGGCGGGCTCGCTCGCGGTAGTCACGATGGACCTGAGTGCGCTGGGCTGGACGCCCGGGTTGGCCGAGGCCTTCGCACCCCATGCAGCCAAGGGGCTGGTGCCGGCGCGCGTCGCGCTGGAGCACACGCACATCTATCGCGTCGCGACCGGGAAAAGCGAGTGGCTGGCGCGCGTCGTCGGACGGCTCAGACATCTCGCCACGTCGCGCGTCGACTATCCCGCCGTGGGCGACTGGGTGGCGGTCGAACCGCCGTCGCACGGCGGCGATGCTCGTATTCGCGCTGTCCTGCCGCGTAGCAGCCGCTTCTCACGCCGGGCGGCAGGCGACCCCACCGAAGAGCAGATCGTCGCCGCAAACATCGACACCGTCTTCCTCGTGGGCGGGCTGGATCGCGACTTCAATCCCCGGCGGATCGAGCGGTACCTGGTTGTTGCCTGGGAGAGCGGTGCGTCTCCCGTCGTCGTGCTCAACAAAGCGGATCTGGCCGACGATCCTGAGACCTTCGTCGAGGAGGTGCGGCGACTCGCTCCCGCGGTTCCGGTCCATGCCGTCTCGTGCCGCGTGCCGGGCAGCCTCGACGTGCTTCGCACATACCTGGGGCAGGGCCGGACGGGCGCGCTGCTCGGGTCGTCCGGAGTCGGCAAGTCGACGATCGTCAACCAGCTCGTGGGCTACGACCTGCTGCACACCCGCGACGTGCGTGTGGCCGACAGCCGCGGCCGGCATACGACCACCGCGCGCCAGCTCGTCCTGCTGCCGGACGGCGGGGTCCTGATCGACACGCCAGGCCTGCGCGAGCTGCAGCTCTGGGACACCGGCGGCGCCATCCGCAGCACGTTTGGAGACGTCGAGGCGCTGGCCGAGACCTGCAGGTTCCGGGACTGCCGCCACCGCGACGAGCCCGGATGTGCGGTGCGCGAGGCAGTCGAGGCGGGGGAACTGGCGGAGGAGCGCGTGGCGAGCTACCACAAGCTCCGCGACGAGCAGGAGTACCAGACCCGGCAGCAGGACGAGCGCGCACAGCTCGAGGAGAAGAGGCGTGCGAGAATCGGGAGCAAGGCCTTGAAGAAGTTCCTGAAGCAGAAAGACAGGCGCAGGGTCGAGTAGATGCGCAGCATCCTGTTCGTGTGCGCGGGGAATCTCTGCCGCAGCCCGATCGCCGAGGCGCTCTTCAGGCAGATCGCGGCGTCACGGCCGGCTCTATCGGCGATCGAAGTGGGATCGGCCGGCACGTTCGCACTGGATGGCGACGGGGCGGTACAGGAGGCGATCGACATCGCCCGTGAAGCCTTCGACCTCGACATCAGCGGGCATCGGGCGAGGAACGTGGCGCGGCTCGAGGCCGACCTCATCCTCACGATGGACGGCTCTGTCACTCGCGCCGTGAACCGCCTTCAGCCGAACGGCCGCGTCGAGCTGCTCGGAGAATATGCGGGGACCGGCGAAATCGTGGCAGATCCGTATGGCCGCTCGCCGGAGGCGTTCCTCTCGTGCGCGCGGCAGCTGCAGCGGCTGATCCATGCAGTGGCCGACCGCCTGCAGCGGGAGGTGAGGCCGGAAGGAAGAGAGAGCAGTGGGGAAGAATGAAAGGCCGCCGCGCCGGGTTATGATCCGCCCGTGAGAATCGCCCTGGTCCAGCAGACCGCCTCGACGAACAAAGAGGACAACGTGACGAGCGGGCTTCGTGCTCTGCAGGCGGCGGCCCGCTCGGGCGCTTCGCTGGTGGCGTTCGCCGAACTCGCCTTCGAACGCTTTCACCCGCAGCGTCCCGCATCCGCCGAGCCGTGGCGGCTGGCCGAGACCGTTCCGGGTCCGACGACGGATCGGTTCTGCCGGTTCGCGAAGGAGCTCGGGCTCGTCGTCGTGCTCAATCTGTACGAACGTGACGGCGAGCGCGCCTACGACTGTTCCCCCGTCATCGATGCGGACGGTACCCTCCTGGGCCGGACGCGGATGGTGCACATCACCGACTATCCCTGTTTCCACGAACAGGGCTACTACACGCCCGGTGACACGGGCGCGCCGGTGTACCGGACGGCGGCCGGCGCCGTCGGGGTCGCCATCTGCTACGACCGGCATTATCCGGAGTACATGCGCGCGCTGGCGCTCGGCGGCGCCGACCTGGTCGTCGTGCCGCAGGCCGGCGCCGTCGGCGAGTGGCCAGAGGGCCTGTACGAGGGAGAGATGCAGGTGGCGGCGTTCCAGAACGGCTACTTCGTCGCGCTCTGCAACCGCGTCGGCGAGGAGGAATGTCTGACGTTCGCCGGGGAATCGTTCGTGTGCGCTCCTGATGGCCGCGTTATTGCGCGCGCCCCGGCGCTCCGGGACGCCATCCTGTACGCGGACGTCGATCTCGCGGCGGCGCGGGACTCGCACGCGCGCCGGCTGTTCCTGCAGCATCGGCGCCCGGAGCTGTATGCGGACTGGGTTGGTCCTGGCACGCGTTCAGGTCTGGTTCCGTCGCCGTAATCGCGCGCACTGACACCCGCCTCAATCTGGGCAGCTTGGGATTTGGGGATTGGAAGTTGGGAGTTGATACCGGCTGCTCTTGCAGCACTCTGCCGGTGAGCGTCTTCATGCGCGGGATCCTGCTTCCACTGCTCGCGGCAGCGCTCTCGTGCGCAGCCTGCCGGGATCTCGAGGTCGTGACCGCGGTCTACGCGACCTTGAACGAAGCGCGGGCGGCAGGGGCCATCGAGCGGGGCTGGATTCCTGAAGGTCTCCCGCAGGGCACCCACGACATCCGCGAGGCCCACGACCTCGACTCGAACCGGCGCTGGGGTCTCTTCAGCTTTCCGCACGATCAGGACGGCGCGCTCCGCGCCCTGCTCGAGCCGGGCGAGCTGTCGTTCGACGCTCTGGCCTGCGATATTCCCGCGCGCATCGAGTGGTGGCCCGTTCTGCTTCGCGGCCGGCTGGACGATGAGCGCATTCGCGCCACCGGACTCGAGGCGTACCGGGCCGCCTCCGGCGATCTCGTGTTTGCCGTGAACTGGAAGCAGGGAAGGGCGTACTACTGGACGTTCGAGACGGCGGCGGCGGGGCGATGAGCGGTGCCGAGGGTCGGAATGAACCGACTGCCTACGGCTGCAGGAATTCCTGGAGCCGTGCGTCAAGGACATCGATTCTGGGCGACGGCAGTGTCCCCGACACCTGCATCCGATGTGGTTTCGGGACGGATCGTGGTGGTGTGAGCGGCACGGTCTCTGCGTGGCGCGCCTTGGAGAACTCGAAGCGATGGACGCTGCCTGACAGCCCGTGGTGAAACACCGGCTGCATTCGACGGGCGATGCATCCTCGCTGGCGGCGTTGCTCCTCGCTCAAATACTCCCGGTATTCTCGGTCGTCGCGCCTTGCCAGCGAGGCGCCACGCCCGTCTCGGTGCGACGCGCGTTTCACCACGGACTGCGAACCCCATGCAGCACTGCCAACCCCGAAC
>DATIEW010000129.1:0-3224 GCA_035455585.1 Vicinamibacterales bacterium
CGCGATCGACGTCGGACACGGGGATGACGACCTCGAGCTACGTATCGATGCCGTGGCCGATCCGCCAGTCTTCGTGAGACACTCTCGGTGAGGCCCGTCCGCGCGTCTGCGCGGCGTCATCGAACCATGCCAGATCAGGGCGGCGGAGCCTTCACCCGGTCCGAGATGGAGCCTCGCTGGACAACAGATCCCGCAGAAGGATGTCCTCAGTACACACGGTCTCCACGCTGCACTTCACGTTCCTGGTGTGGCGCGACTTCGCTTTCGCGATCGTCGCGGGCTCGCTGATCACCGCCGCAGGACTGCTGATCTGGCTAGCCACCGCGCCTCCTCTCCCGGCGGCCTTCTGGAATCCGCTCGCGAGGCACGTCGCATACGAGCTGACGGTGCCGGCCGATTCGCCGGAAGCCGCGACGGTGCTCCGCGAGGTAAAGCAGTGGCTCGCCGACCGTGGCGAGTCGGGTGACGCCGAGCTGCGAACGGATGCCGATGGCGCCTGGCTCGCCGTGGTCCATCGTCGAGAGGTGCAACGCGATTTGCGGGCCGACGTCATTCAGCCGTCAGGTGTCGTTTCGACCCGCATGCGGTTCGGCGCGTCCTGGAACTGGATGATCCGGCTCTATCAGGACTCCGAGGGCGTTCGAACGGCCAGGCCTCTGTTCCCGATGCTGTTTGCCAGCAATGGACTGGCGTTGCTGGCCATCAGCCTCTGGAGAGACCGGAGCCGCGACCGCGGCTGGGAGGCCGCCCGAGGCTCGTTGTCGGCACGGGTTCTCTGGGGTCTCCTCGGAGGCTGCGCCATGGTCGCGGTCGTGGAGCTGTGGGGCGGACTGCTCGCGGCCGCCGGATGGCAGCAATCGGAGCAGCCGGTTTTCGAGGCCCTTCTCCAGCTCGACGGCAGCCCGTTCGCGCTGACGTGCGCGGCCATCGTGGGCCTCGGGCCCCTGGCTGAGGAACTCTTCTTCCGCCGCCACGTGTTCGGGCGCCTGGCGGCTGCCGGACGGTCCGGCGTCGGCTACGCTGTGTCGGCCGTGCTCTTTGGCGTCATCCACTTCCATCCAGTGCTGCTGCCGAGCTATGTCCTTGCAGGTCTCTGCCTGGCATGGCTCTACTCACGGACACGGTGGATCGGCACCCCACTGCTGGCGCACGCGGTCAACAACACTGTGGCCCTGGGGGTCCTGCTCGGAGCCTGACCTGAAACTGGCCGTTTCGCGTCACGCGACGAATGGCTCGGTCTTCGCGTTCACACGACCCTGCTTCACCGGCCGACGGCTCGAGCGAGCATGTCCGGCCCGCTGCCGGGGCCGGTCGAGCAGGTCTCGCCATCTTCGAGCTCGCCGCTGCGGTATGGCTCGTCGTTGCCGTCCTTGCCGCCCGAACCGGATGGCATATCCGACCCATCGCGAAGGCGCGGCAGGCTGCGTAGAGCGCGGGCTTCATTTCTGGCGCCATCTCGCTGTCACCCGAGCCATCTCCCCTCCGGGCGCCCAGATGACGAGCGCCCTGGCGCCGGCCGGCCCTGTCTTATGGCGAACGGAGTCGGGAGGGCGTACGCTTCCGATCATCCCGCGCGATAGCGTCTGGCTGCGGCCGTTGACGACGTGTTCGAGCTCGCCCTCGAGGACGTAGAAAACCTCCGTGACTCCATGCTTGTGATCTCCGGAGTCGCTGTCCGGTGGAAACGTCAGCTCGGCCACCTCGACTTCGGTGCCGCCGAGGCCGGCCTCGTCGAGCAGCACGCGCAGGATCGTGCCGCCTGGGCTTTCGTAGACCCGCGATGCCGACACCGCTCCCTGTTCGGCTCGCCAGGCCGCAACCACCGTCCCAACGACGAACGCCAGGAGAACACTCATTGCGGCTCTCATTGGTCAAGACCTCCAGTGGGGGCGCTCCCGTGTCGAACACGCCACGTCCATCTCAATGAGGCCGTCGTGGACCGTGAACGCATCCACGACGGGCTCGTCAGCGGCTTGCCGTGCGGCGTCGAGCGGTGAAGCGCAGAATGACCCGTTTCCTTGCACCATTCACTCGAGATTATCGCCGACGATGTCCGAGATCTACTGAACGAGGATTTCGCCCGAGACTGTCGCGAAGCCCGGCCTTGCCAGTCCGGGGTCCGGCCGCTTGACATGCCGGCCCGCCGCCGATAGCCTGTTCCATAGCTGGCTATGGGAAAATCACCAAAACACTCCAACGACCGGCTGCAGGGCACGATCGATCTGGTCGTGCTGCGGCTCCTGGATCGCCGCGGCCCGCTGCACGGCTACGCCATCACGCAGCAGATCGCGCTCGCCTCGGACAACGTCCTGCGGCTGCAGGAGGGCTCCCTGTACCCCGCCCTCCACCGGATGACGCACGCCGGATGGCTGCGCGCGTCGTGGGGGGCGTCCGAGAACGGCCGGAAGGCCCGCTTCTACGAGATCACCGCCGCGGGGCGGCGCCAGCTGGCGGAAGAGAAGAAGAAATGGGCGGAGCTCACCGGCGCCGTGTCGCGCGTGCTGCGGCAGGCTTAGGGAAGGAAGAAGGAAGAAGGAAGAAGGGAAGGCAGGGCTCAGTCCACGCTGACCGGTGCAGGGGACGCCACGCGCCTCGTCGGGGCGGCGGTGCCGGATCCGCGCAGGCCTCGCGATCTCGTCGCGCAGGTCACGTCCCTGCACGATGCGATGGTCGGCGACCTCCGGCTGCCGGTGCTGGTCTTCGGCGGCGCCGTCGGGTTCGTCCGGCTGATCGTCTGCGCCAACGTCGCGAACCTGCTGCTGATGCGGGCCCTGTCGCGGCGCCAGGAAATCGCGACGCGGCTCGCGCTCGGAGCGGGCCGGGGCCGGCTCGTGCGGCAGCTGCTCACCGAGTCGGCGCAGCTGTCGCTCGCCGGCGGTGCCGCCGGAGCGGCGATTGCGGCCCTCTCGGGCCCGGCGCTCCTGTCGGCCGTTCCAGCCGGCAGGCTCCCGCCGGACATCGTCATTCGCATGGACGCATGGGTGCTTGCGTTCACCGCGGGGCTCTCGCTGCTCGCTGGCCTGTTCGTGGGCCTGGCCCCGATCGTCCAGATCGCCCGCGACGGTCACTACGGCGCTCTCCGTGAAGGCACGGCATCCGCGACGCGCCGATCCCATCGGCTCCGTCACGCCCTGGTCGTAAGCGTTGCCGGGCCGGAGTTCCAGGCGCGGGTCCTCGCGGTCTTCTCGCTCGTGGCCCTGCTGCTCGCCGCCCTCGGCATCTAC
>DATIEW010000130.1:0-10535 GCA_035455585.1 Vicinamibacterales bacterium
GCAGCTCCATCAGCTCGCGCGCGTAGTTCTCGTTCAGACCGCGGGTGCGCCGATTCTGTGCGGCAGGCGGCTGGCCCGGCGCGACGGGCGGGACCCGGCCGGGCCGGCCGCGCATGCCCGGACGGGGATTGCCCCGGCCGAACAAGCCGAAGCGGCGCCCAGCCGTCTGCGCGTCCACGGGCGCCGCGCTCTGCCAGTTGTCCAGGTAGAAGAGCATCGCGGGGCTTTCGGCGGTCGCCTGCAGCAGATCGCGGAACCTGCCGAGCGCGTGGACGCGTATGACGTCACGCTCGTACTCGGTCAGGTACTGGCGGGTCTGTCCTTTCCCCGCGAACACGTTGAAGTGGTTGAACCAGAAGTCCACCAGGACCTCTTCGAGCTGGCGCTCGCTGTAGACGGCCCGGAGGATCTTCTGCTGCGTGAGCTCGGCCAGCACCTGGCGCTCGCCGCGGATCGCCATCTGAGCCGGCGCCGGTGGGGCGGTGCGCGCGTCGGGCGGCGCCATCGACGGATCCTGGGCGCGGGCTCTCTGCTGCTCCCGGCGCGCCATCTGAGCCGGAACAAAAATGGTCTCAGCCAGCTCGCGCGTCGACAAGTCCAGAGTTTCGAAGCGCGACAGCCTCGCCGCCATCTGCTCGTCGGCAACGCGTTCGGGATGGAGCTGCCGGTCGATGTAAGCCCGCAGGCCGATCTGCCTGACGCGCTCCACGTCGCCCGGGCCCGCCCCGAATCCCAGCCGGTTGAGGACGTGCACGATCGTCCTGTCGTCCGGATTGGCAGGGACGGCGGACTTCTGCGCGGACAGGGCCGCCGGCACCGCGGCCCCGATCGCGGCCGCGAGCAACACCGGAACAGCGATACAGGTGAGCCGCTTCAGTACGCGCATAAATGCCCCGCTCCCATCTCCGTTAGCTCAAACTCCTGGCTACTAGCTTCTAGCTCCTACGCAGCTTCTGCCCACATTAGACCATCTGGCCTGCCCGGGGGTTAAGGCGCGTAGAATCCCGCCATGCGTACAGTTCTGTCATTGACACTGGCGGCCGCCCTCCTCGGGCTTTCCCAGTCCAGCAGTACCGGCGGCCTGCTGATAACCGGCGGCACCGTCATCGACGGCACCGGGGCGCCCGGACGCCGGGTAGCGGTCCGCATCCGGGGTGACGAGATCGCCGACGTCGCCGCGAGTCTGACGCCGGAGGGCGGCGAGGCCGTCATCGATGCCTCCGGCCTCATTGTCGCGCCTGGCTTCATCGACGTCCACAGCCATGCGGACCGCGGCGTGGAAGGCAGCCCGGAGGCGCTTTCGCAGGTCCTCCAGGGCATCACGACCGCCGTCGTGGGGCAGGACGGCGGCGGATCGCTCCCGGTCTCCAGCTTCTTCGAGACGATCGCGCGGGTTCGCCCCGCCATCAACTACGCGACCTCCGTCGGCCACGGCAGCGTGCGGAGCCTCGTGCTCGGCGGCGACTTCAGGCGCGCGGCGACCGCCCGGGAGATCGAGACCATGAAGGCGCTGGTCGACCGCGGGATGCTCGACGGCGCGCTGGGCCTGTCGAGCGGGCTCGAGTACGACCCCGGCTTCTACGCCCGGCCCGAGGAGCTGGTGGAGCTGGCGCGCGTAGCGGCGCGGCACGGCGGCTTCTACTCGAGCCACGTGCGCGACGAGGAGAATGAGGTGTTCGAGGCGTGGCGAGAAGCGATCGACGTGGGGCGCAAGGCCGGGCTGCCGGTCCAGATCTCGCACATCAAGCTCGCGTCGAAGCCGGTCTGGGGGCGGGCGCGAGAGGCCCTCGCGCTCCTCGAGCAGGCCAGGGCCGAAGGCATCACGGTCATGGCCGACTGGTATCCCTACCGCTACTGGCAGTCCAGCATCTACGTGCTCATCCCGGATCGCGACTTCGAGAATCGTGAGAAGTGGGAGACCGGGCTGGCGGAGATCGGCGGAGCCGGCAATGTGCTCGTGACGGGTTATCGTCACGATCCGGCGTTCAACGGGAAGACGATCGCGGAGCTGGCCTCGGCCGCGGGCAAGGACCCTGCGACGCTCATCATCGAGATGATCCGCAGCGCCGGGCCGGGCATCGGCATCATCGGCACGGCCATGATCGAGTCCGACCTCGAGACGCTCTTCCCGCACCCGCAGATCCTGATCTCGTCGGACGGCGGCATTGCGGGCCGGCATCCGCGCGGGTACGGCGCGTTTCCGCGCGTGCTCGCACGCTACGTTCGCGAACGCCGGCTCGTGCCGCTGCACGAGGCGATCGCGAAGATGACAGGACGGTCGGCGCGCCAGGTCGGGCTCACGGACCGCGGCGAGATTGTGCGGGGAAGGAAGGCGGACATCGTCGTGTTCGACGCTGCGAAGATCCAGGACCTCGCCGCGCCGCAGGAGCCCGCGCAGACCTCGGTCGGGATCCGCCACGTCATCGTCAACGGCGAGCGGGTGCTCGAGGATGGAGCGCTGACGGCTGCGCGGCCCGGGCGGGCGCTGAAGCCACGCCGCGCTACTTCTCGATGATCCTGCGCCACTCGTCGACGAGCGCGCGCTGGGGACCGGCGTACGCGGCCGCATGACGGGCGAACAGCTCGCGATCCTCGGCGGGCGACTTGATGGAGTGGCCGGCGGCGTGGGCGTCGTAGATCGTTCGTAGCAGCAGGAGCCGCCGCTCGTGGTCGTCAGGATTCCGCCCGAGGTAGCCGTCCAGTACCGCGACGGCTTCCGCAGCGCGGCCGCTCGAGGCCAGTGCAGTGCCGAGCCTGAGCTGCACCTGGTCGTCGTCGGGCCAGCGGGACGAGGCTTCCTTCAGCGTGTCGATTGCCCCGTTCTTGTTACCGAGCCGCAGGAGCGCGTCGGCGATCAGCGTATGGATGAACGGCGCGTCGCTTCCGCTGGCGAGCGATGTCCGCCATGCGGCGACCGCCTCACGGTCTTTCCCGCCGGCCGCGTAGCAGGAGCCGAGGTAGAACACGGCGGCGAAGAACTCCGGGTCGATCTTCAGCGACTCGCGCAACTTTTCCGCAGCCTCATCGAGATCCCCGCGCGCAAGGAGCGCCAGGCCGCCGATGAAGGCGGCGGCAAGACGCTGGCTGTCTGCCGGGCCGAGCGACTCCAGCGCGGCGTCGAACCGCCCGGCCCGGGCGTGATCGACCGCAGGCTTCGCGGCCGCTGCGCCTCCCTTGCCGAAGTCGATCCGCTCGAGGAAGTACCCCACGACGGGCGGCGCCAGAACGGACTGCCGGTCGAAGGCGCCGACGCGAGGCACTGCAGGATCTGGTGCACGAGGTGCGGGCGGGGCGGCGGCCGCGGCTGGCTCGGGAGGAGCGGCTGCCGTCGTGGCAGCTCCCCGCACTACCCGGAACGGACGCGTCACCTGGCCGGCCTTCCTGCCATCGATGTTGATGACCGCGCGGGCGACGTAGTCTCCCTCCGGGAGGAGCCCAATCAGAACGGATGCCTCGGCGGTCCGCCTTCCCGTCGCGTGGACAGCCGGCCGAATCCTCGCCGGCACGCTCGCGAAGGCATTGCCGCCTTCCTCTGATGCCACCTCGATCGCCACCGCCGCCTGCGCCATCGCCGCTTCGTCGGCGTAGAGCTCCAGATAGCCGTGCAGCTTGTCGCCGGTGAACCGGGCCGCGACGGTCGGCGACACATCTCCGGGCGAGCTGGGGACCTCGCCGATGACCAGATCAGTCGCGCGCACCTGGCCTGCGTCGGAGAGCTGCGCCCTGAACGTGTGCTCGACGCTGCCCCGTCTGCCCCGCCCGTCGAGAACCGCGAGCTTCAGCGTGTGGACCCCCGTGTAGGGCGTCTGCATCGAATCCATGAACGGCTGCCTGTTCGTACCGGCCTCAATCGGCGCATCCAGTCCGCTGACGACCCGGCTGGTGACTACGGTGCCTCTGGAATCGAGGAGCACGTAAGCGAGCGAGAGCGTCTCGTCGGCATTGGACTGCCGATCGATCTCCGCCGCCATCAGCACGCGAAGCCGCTCGCTCGACGGATCGCGCAGCGTGTAGGCGGTCAATTCCAGGCCGATGTCCGTCGAGAGGACGGGGGCACGCAGCGTTTCGACCAGCGTCTCCTCGTCCGTCTTCCGATCGGTTGGAGCGATCGCGAACTCGGCACGCTCGCGAATCTC
Source organism: Vicinamibacterales bacterium (assembly GCA_035455585.1). Lineage (GTDB taxonomy): Bacteria > Acidobacteriota > Vicinamibacteria > Vicinamibacterales > 2-12-FULL-66-21 > DATIEW01. The sequence goes on from DATIEW010000130.1 coordinate 4,137, forward strand.
GACGCCGCTCCGGCCCGGGACGTCGACCTTGATCTTGTGCGGCTTGCCGTCGCGATCGCCGGCCTCCGCTTCGAAGCCGAGCAGGTAGTACCCGGAGATCTCGGCCGCGAGGCGGGTGAACGCCGGGTCGGCGCCGCCCACCACGCGCAGGACTGCGCCGCGTGTCAGGCTGGCGAGAAGCGAGAGGCCCTCCTGATCCAGGGACGCGTCCTGTCCGGGCACCGTCTCGCGGGTTCTGGCCGTATCGAGCAGCGGCTTGTCGAGCTGCAACACGTAGAACACGATCTGTCCTCTGGCCGCCGTGGGTCCCAGCCACTCGAGCTCGCTGTACTCCCGATCGATGAACAGCCCTTCCGAAACGAAGACGATGGTCTTGGGCGCCGGCGTCGCCGACAGCCGCTCGACGAGTGACCGCAGCGCAACCACCGAGTTCCGCGATCGCTGGCGCGCCGTGCTGTAGACGGATATCGCGTCGGCCCTGAGCTGCCGAGCGCAGGCATCAATCTCGGCGGGCAGCGTAAAGGCCGTGCACTCCCTGGCGACCAGCTGGTTGAGGGTGAGCCTGTCGCCGCGGTTGACCTGGATGGCTTCCGCCAGCGCGATACGGGAGCCGCCCTCGAAGCCGCTGGACTGCCCGACGAGCTTGGGCAGCACGCTCGCGACGGCTTCGTGGTTCGTCGTGAAATCCACGTGCAGGCCCGCGCCCGGGATTCCCGTGAGGCCAATCCGATCGGCGGGCGTCAGGCTCGAGATGAACCGCTGCGCCGCTTCGAGCACCTGTCGCCCGCGTCCTGCGCCGATGTTCCCCTGATCGACGACCAGCATGATCAGGCGTCCGGCCGGGCCGGCGACGTTCGAGCTGTAGTACGGGGGCGTGGGCGCGGCCGCACCCTCCCTGACCATTGGAACGTACTGCGCGGACACGATGCGGCGAGGCCGACCGTCGACGGTGAGGGCGAAGTCCCGCGCCTCGAGCCCGGTCACCGGCTTGCCCGCTCGATCGACGATGTTGACGTCGACCGGCACCAGGTCGACAGCGGTCCGGATGGTTGCGGGCGGCTGGTCCGCGGGCGGCTGGTCCGCGGGCGGTGGGCCGGCGAGCGAGGCTCCGGCGGCAATCGCGGCCAGGAGAGGCGCTGTGTGGAACCCGGCCATCAGCGGCGTGGGGTACCGCGGCTCGGCTTCGGGCCGATGCCCTTGCGTGCACGGACCTTGTACCCTTCGCCGGCGACCTGGACATCGATGTCGTGCCACTTGTCCCGGTCGCCGTCGGGTGCGGGGTACCCGATCAGATACTGATTGCGTAGCTCGTCGAGAATCGTCTCGAAGATGCCGTCGAGTTCGGTGGGGTTCTCGGTGGAGAACGCCCGGCCGCCGCTCACTTCGGCGAGCCGCTCCAGCAGCGATCGCAGATGCGGGCTGGACACGGCGCGGCCCTGGCCGATGGCGTAGATCGTCGCGTCGCTCGATTCCGTCTTCGCGATGCCGGCGTCGAGCGTCGCGTGGCTCGACTTGTCGTCGCCGTCGCTGAAGAGCAGGATCGAGCGCCTCCCGGTCTGTCGGCCGAGCAGATCGACCGCCCTGATGATCGCGTCGTACAGCGCCGTGCCTCCCCACGAGTCCAGGGAATCGATTGCCCGATCGAGCGCCGCCTGATCCGTCGTGCGGCGCGCCGGCATGAGGACGTTCTCGTTGAAGGCGAGCACCGTGATCTGGTCGCTGGCCTGCCGGCCGGCCAGGAACCGCTTCGCCGAGGCCTTCACCGTCGGCATCGAATCGTTCATGCTGGAGCTCATGTCGAGAGCCAGCACCATCTCGAGGGGGATGTTCTCGGATGCGAAGTAGGTGATCGACTGGCGCTTGCCGTCTTCGAAGACCGCGAAGTCGCCCTGCTTCAGGCCCCTCACGAACCGGCCGCGGCGGTCGGCGACCGCGACGGTCACCAGCACCACGTCGACGTCGACCCTTTCGGTATAGCCGGGGAGGTCGGCCGTGCGAACGGTCTTCACGAGCGAGGCGCCGCTCTTCAAGATCGCGACAGCGCGGATCTGCTGCTCCACCACCCTTACGCCGGCGTCCCAGTCGCACTCGAACGGCGGGCGACGGATCGTGCAGACCTTGCGGCCGTCGGCGAAGAACGTAACCTCCTCGACGTCGCTCGCGGCAGCCGGTGGCTCGACTACGGCTACCAGCCGGGTCGGTCCCTCTACGTAGGCTCCTTCTCCCGGCGAGGCGATTCTCAGCGAGGCGGCAGGCGGCTGCGCGGCGGCGGTGGCCGCGATGGTAGCGATGGCGATTCGGAGGGCGAGCGGAGCGAGGCCGGACGTCGCCATGGCATCAGTGTTGCCGGTCGTCCACCGGCACCGGAAGCAGCGGGCCGCCCGCCGCGAGGGCGGCGATGTAGTCGATCATCTGCCTCTCCGTCAGCGCTGCGCTCGCCCGCCCGAATGCCGTCCAGTCCCCAAGATACGACGGGCGCGCCAGCTCGACGACATCCTGCATCGCGAAGGCGACGACACCCGGCGCCAGCGCGGCCGGCATGCGCAGGTGCGCCAGCGTCTCGCCGACGTGGAGGGCGACGTCCGCACCGCGCGTGGCGAGAAGGCCCAGATTGGTCGGACGTCCGGACAGAAGCTCCCAGGGGACGGCTCGCGGCATCTGGAGGCACAGGCAGCCCGTCGCGCGCAGCGCGGCCGCGCCCCATGGATCGAGCGCTGCATCCGATAGCCGGGGCTTCCCGAGCCAGAAGAGCTCGACCACGGAGAGCTGGGAGGGCAGCCGCTCACGATCGTGGACTGCCGTCCAGGCCAGTGCCTCGCGCCGCCATTCGCTCAAACCCGCGTCGCGCGCGATACGCTCGATCTCTTCGCGATCGCCCGTCAGCGCCCCCAGCCGCGCGCGTCCACGGTCGAGCGCCGCGGCAATCTCGTCGCGGGACGCATCGGTCAGCGTTCGCGGGGTAAGGAGCGCAACGGTCAGGAACGCGGTCTGGCGCTCCATCAACGTCAGCTTGGGCTGGCGAATCTCGCTATCGTCCAGGCGCCGCAGGGCGAGGCGTCCCAGCGGCAGTTCCAGCCCGAGCAGCGATCCGGTGACCCTCCATCCTTTTTCCCCTTCGACCGTCTCAGTCGGCAGTTGCCACGGTTCGAGACGGTCGCCCGCGCCCGACGTTTGCGACAGCTCGTGCCGCAGCGCGACGTTGCCGGCCGCCATTGCGGGGCCGTTCGGATCGCCCAGGGAGGCGGCATACAGGATGGACGTCAGCGTTTCCGTCAGCGCCACGTCGTCGGGCGGGCGGACTCCCTTCCCAACCGGCGTCTCGCCGCTGCGGTTCGTTCCGCCTCGAGATTCGAGGGCCTCGTCAAGCGACAGGCCCCCCTGTCGCTGCCGCACCTGCTTCAACCGCCGCAGCTCCGCCCGTGCCGGATTCACCTCGTACGATCGCCCCTCCCATTCGACGATCGTCGGATTCGTTCCCTCTTCCCTGACGCCGGCCATGGCGGAGAGCAGCGCGTGCTCGTGGGGATCCGGAACGTCCGCTCCGGCCTCGGGCAGCCGCGGAAGCAGCTGTTCGCGAACCCATCCGGCGAACCGGCTTCGGTAACCATTTCCGGCGACTTCCAGCGCGAGCAGCGACGAAACCCGGTCGTTCACCTCTGCCGCGGTCAGCCCGCTCGAACGCGCCGACCGCTCGATGATGCCCAGCGCTGCCTGAAACTGGAGGATCGCCACCCGCCGCGCACCCTCGTCGCGGATTGCGTTCAGCTCGTGCGCGCGCTTCGCGGCCGCGGCCAGCTTCTGCGCCGAATCGATCCCGGCGCGTTCGAGCGTCAGCAGAAGAGTCGGGAAGGCGACGAAGCCGCGCAAGGCGGTCCCGATAGCTGCAGGGTCCTGGCCGTCGGCATCGGGGAACACGCGCTGCGCGAAGAGGAGCGTGTCGAGCCGCCGCCTGCCCGTCACGTCGTCGCGATGGATAAGCCCGACGATCCATGCCGCGTCGAACGGCGAATCCGGATCTCCCTTCGCCGGTGCGGGTTCTCCGTTGGTGAACGCCGCTGCGCCGCCCCGGCTGAAAACGCCCTCCCAAAGTTGGCGGCCGGCCGGGCCGAACGGCTCGCCAGCCGGATTGACGCGGATCAGCGACAGCGTCATCGAAGCGTCGAACTGCTGGCGCCAGAACGGGCGGTCCTCGATGTCCAGGCCTTCGGATGCCCTCCGGACGGCTTCCATGAGCGAACGCACGCGCCTGATGCGTTCGTCGAGGGGCTGTGCAGAAGCGAGGGCGAACCGCTGGCGCGGCTCGTCCAGGTGCGCAACCGTGTCGTAGAACAGCGCCCTCCGGCCGGCGCGATCCGCGAAGAGCTCGCGTACGAACGCCACGGGACGATCGGGCGCCGCTCCCAGAACGGTCTCCCAGACCGGTTCGGCTTCGGCGCCGCCCGGAACGACCACCCGGCCGGCCTTGACCCGGATGCTGCGGCCGAAGACCGCGAATGCCTCGGCGCGGCCGCGCAGGTGCAGCAGCGTGTCGCGATTCGCCCCCAGCCAGCCCAGCGTCTCATCGTCGAGCGCGGCCAGGCCATAGTAGAGGAACGCCAGAGACCGGTCCGAGAGGATTGCCGCGATGAGTCCGCTGTCGGGGACATTCCGCTGCAGCAGCGTCTCCCGCCAGGTCGACGGATCGAGCGGAAGGGGCACAAGCTCGCCCTGACTCGCGGTTTCCGTCAGGGCGGGAAGCCATTGAAGCGCGTGACGCGGCGTGCGATCGGACAGAAACCCGCTCGTGCCGCCATACGTCAGCCTGATGACGTCGAGCAGCATCCGGCCGCGATCGGTGGAACCGAGGTCGAGCGCCTCGGCGATCGAAGAGGCCGGGGCCGGCAGCGGAACTGCTGAGCGCACGGCGGGCTGGCGGGCGCCAACGGCGCCGTACGGCACGAGGATCACGGATATGGCGATGACTCTTATGGACAGCACCATGTTGATAGACGGATGTTCTCGACCGTTTCCCGTGCGGGCTCCGTCCCCCCTGGCTGTCTGAACTGTGCGCGATCCGCCCTTCACTCCTCTCCGCCCTTGAACGCTCCCGCCGGGCGATCCGGACACGAAAGCGGACAGGCGAGGCGTCCTGCTGGGAATCGGCTCATTCTACAGCGGAAGGGGCGGAGTGGGTCGATCTGGCATTCCAGGATTTCTGTGGGAAAAACGTGGGAAAGCCTCGCTTCGCCGAGGCAGGTCCCCTGATGACGGTGCTCGAAAGAGACAGGGTGCGGCAGAGACCGGTAGTTGGAAGTTGGAGATTGGGTGCTTGCCGGTCAGCGCAACAGATCCGCGGCTCGCCTGATTGCAACAGCGAGCCGCTGTGCTTCCCGTGCGGTGCGCTCGGGGTCGCCAGCGTCCGCGGCCTCGGCTACACCCGGCAGCACCTCGGATGCATACGTGAACTTCGGCGCATAAATGAGGTGCCGGTACCAGGGGCGGCCCGGAATGCCCTCCGCGCTCAGGAACGCCCGTTCTGCGTCGACCAGCCTGCGGTTCAGCGCCGGGATCGCCTCGCGCTCGCCGTGTGCCAGCGCCTCGGCGCGGCGGTGGTTGGCCGCGGCCGCCGACTTCTTCAGCTCGGCGGCCGCCGCGCGGACGTCCGCGAACGCATCGCCGGGACCGCCCACCCGCGGCTCCACGTCCCGGGCGAACTGGAGAATGCTGTCGGCATACGGCTCGTAGTCGAGCGGCAGGACGTCCGCGTCAGCGAGCCTCAGGGCGGCAATGCCCCATATCTGCACCAGCGCAACGTGGTACCTGAAGCCCGGGTCGCCGACTCTGGCCACCCAGTTGTGGTTGTCGTAGATCGAGTGATAGACGCCATAGGGGCCGTCGAACGAGAGGTCGGCAACCGGGACGCCAAGGAAGTTCAGGAATACCGTGTAGTCGGACCCGCTTCCGAGGCGGTTGTTCACAAGGTCGTCCCCGGCCCCGGTCGGCAGCGACCCGCGTTCGCGCGTCCGCCGCTCGCGCGCGGCAGCGGCAATGGGGATCCGCAGCGCCGGATCGGTGACGGCTTGCGCCGCTTCGGAAATCAGCTGGTTGAGGGACGGGACGGCCGCTGCGCTGAAGTTCGGTCCGGACGCCGCGCTGTCCACGTTGAGATAGGCGACAGCCCCGCGGCGCAGCCACGACTCGTGTTGCTCGCCCCATTCGGTCGATGACGTCAGCGTGAACTCCTCCGCGTCCCAGCTCGCGAAGAGGATCGAGCGCTTTGGCCGCCACCCGCCGCGCTTCAGCTCGCCGAGCGCCCGCGCCAGCTCCATCATCGCTGCCGATCCGCTCGACGGGTCGACGCCGCCGTAGATCCACGCGTCACGATGGTTGCCGACGATGACGAACTCGTCCGGATGCTCG
>DATIEW010000131.1:0-2770 GCA_035455585.1 Vicinamibacterales bacterium
GCCGACACCTTCAGGACCGCGGTGGCGCACATCCTGATCAATCGCGACGGGCCCGCGCTCCAGCCAGGTCCGCGCCGTTACGCGCGATCGTGGATCCGGGACGGCGTGACCATGGGGGCGGCCCTGCTGCGCGCCGGCTGCACCGGGGAAGTCCGGGACTATGTTCGCTGGTACGCGGGCCATCAGACGCCCGACGGTATCGTCCCGTGCTGCGTCGACCGTGAGGGCCCCGACTGGCTGGCCGAGTACGACAGCCAGGGCGAGCTCATCCATGCGGTCATGGAGTACTTCCGCTTCACCGGAGATCGTGCCTTCCTCGCCGAGATGTGGCCCGCCGTCTCGAGGTCCGTCGATCGAATCGAAGCCCTGCGCAGCCGGCGTCTCACGGCCGAGTTCCAGACGCCCGAGAGACGGGCCTGCTACGGGCTGCTGCCGGAATCCGTCAGCCACGAAGGCTACCTGGCCCATCCAGTGCACGCGTACTGGGATGACTTCTGGGCGCTCCGCGGCCTCAAGGATGCCGCGGCGATGGCGGAGATCCTCGGCGACGAGCCTCGCCGCGCGCGTCTCGTCGTCCTCCGGGATTCCTTTCGCGAGACGCTCCAGGCGTCCATCATCGCGACCATGATCGATCGGGACGTCGACTACATCCCCGCGTCGGTGGAGCTGGCCGACATCGATCCCGCCGCCACGGCCCACGCCATCGCCCTGCTCGACGAGGCGCAGGCCTTGCCGGCGGCCGCCATCGAGCAGACCTTCGACGAGTACCTGGCGCACTTCCGGAAGCGACGGAGCGGTGAGATCGACTGGAGCAGCTACTCGCCGTACGAGATCCGCATCGTGGGAGCGCTGATCCGTCTGGGACGGCGGGACGCCGCCTTCGAGCTGGCGCAGTTCTTCCTGGGAGACCGCCGCCCGTTGGCGTGGAACCAGTGGCCCGAGATCGCGTGGCGTGATCCGAGGAGCCCGGGGCACATCGGCGACATGCCGCACACGTGGGTCGCGGCCGAGTTCGCCCTCGCCTTTCGCAGCATGCTGGCATTCGAGCGGGAGACGGACCAGGCCCTCGTCGTGGCCGCGGGCGTCCCGGCCGGGTGGCTTGAGGGGGAGGCCGGCGTGCGGGTGGACGGCCTGCCGACGTGGTACGGAACGCTCGGCCTCGCCATGCGCCGCGCCGGCGACGGCGTCGAGATGGATCTCACACTCACCGGGAACGTGCTGCCTCCCGGCGGGGTCGTCGTTCGGCCACCGGGCGACGTGCCGCTGCGCGCGGTCGTCGTGAACGGCCGGCCGATCACGCGCTTCACCGCCGCCCAGGCCACCGTCGAGGAGCTCCCCGCGAAGGTCCGATTGATCCGGTGAAAGCGCACCGGTGACGAGCGAGCGCCGCGTCCGCATCACCCGTACGACGTGGCCTCGGTTCGGCCGGGCGGTGAAGGACTTCTCCAGCTCCGAGGTCGGCTGGCGCGCGCGCGGGCTCTTCGGCCTGCTCGTCGCCCTGCTCGTCGTCTTCAACGTTCTGAACGTGTTGAACAGCTACGTGGGGCGGGACTTCATGACCGCCGTCGCGAACCGGGATGCGGCCGGGGTCACCTGGCAGGCGATCGTCTACCTCGGGGTGTTCGCGGCGTCGACACTAGTCGGCGCCTTCTGGTCGTTCAGCGAGCAGCGGCTGGGTCTGCTCTGGCGCGAGTGGCTCACCCGGCAGCTCCTTGGTGCGTACCTGCATCGCAAGGCCTTCTATCGCCTGAGCGCCGCGGGCACACTGACGAATCCCGACCAGCGCATCGCCGAGGACGTCAAGGCCTTCACGGCGACCACCCTCACGTTCGTGGTGATGCTGGCCAACGCCACCATGACCGTGGTGGCGTTCTCGGGGGTGCTGTGGTCGATCAGCCGCACGCTGTTCGCGGTGGCCCTCGCGTACGCGGCATGCGGCTCGGCGCTGACCGTGCTGTTCGGCCGCCCGCTCATCTGGCTCAACTACAACCAGCTCGACCGGGAGGCCGACTTCCGCGCGAGCCTCGTTCACGTTCAGGCGAACGCCGAATCGATCGCGCTCCTGCATCGCGAGGACCGGCTCGGCGCCCGGCTGCGGCGCCAGCTCGACGGCCTGGCGGCCAACATGCGACGGCTCATCGCCGTGCACCGCAATCTGGCGTTCTTCACCAACGGGTACAACTACCTGATCCAGATCATTCCGGCCCTGGTCGTGGCGCCCCTCTTCATCCGGGGTGAGGTCGAGTTCGGCGTGATCACGCAGTCCACGATGGCCTTCGCCGTCTTGGTGGGCGCGCTTTCGCTCGTCGTCACCCAGTTCCAGTCGATCTCCTCGTTCACCGCGGTCATAGCGCGCCTCGGGTCACTGGTGGACGCGCTGGAGGGCGTCCGAGCACCCGGCGCAGCCGCCCTCGACGTGCAGGAGAACGAGGCTCGCATCGCCTACGAACGACTCACGCTCCGCTCGCCGACGAACGACCATGTCCTGGTGAACGACCTGTCCGTGTCGATTCCGCACGGCACGAGGGTCTTGATCGTCGGGCCGAACGCCGCCGCGAAGGTGGCGCTGCTGCGTGCGACGGCCGGAATCTGGGAGCATGCCAGCGGGCGTATCGTCAGGCCCGGACTCGACGCGATCCTCTTCCTTCCTGAGCGCCCGTACCTGCCTCCGGGAACCCTCCGCGACGTCCTCGTGCCGACGGGACGGGAGGACGCTTCCGGAAACGAGCAGATCACCTCGGTGCTGCGGGCCCTGGACCTGGACGGCGTG
>DATIEW010000132.1:0-4810 GCA_035455585.1 Vicinamibacterales bacterium
ATCGCGCCGTCGTTCAAGAAACCAACCACGGAGGCACGGAGAAACGGAGGGGGCGCACGGTGTCAGCAGACACGCCCCGGTGGCGCGGCCGGCGAGGCCGGCCCGGTCGGATCGCGCGGCGCCACCGGGGGAGTTGTCACCCGCATGCCCTCCGTGTCTCCGTGCCCCCGTGTTGAACCTCCGTTCTCTCCGTCCCCTCCGTCCGCGGCGTCCGCGGCGTCCTCGCCGCACACCACCCGTGTCGGTTTCCGAGCTCACGAGGATTGTCGGATCAAGGTGAACTGCAGCGTCGGATGGCCGTTGACTTCGGCATGCTAATCGGTGTTTCTTCGGGTGGCTGTTCGTGAAGGAGACTCAAGTCGAATCGCGCCTTCCTTCCAACCGGAACGAAAGTCCTCTCACATGCGGATTCTCATCGTCGAAGACGACCTGACGATTGCCGGGTTCCTGGTCAAGGGGTTCACGGAGGCGGGGTTCGCCGTCGACCACGCGCAGGACGGTGAAAGCGGTGCCCACCTCGCCCTGACCCAGCCCTACGACGTGGCCATAGTGGATCTGATGCTCCCGGGACTCGACGGCCTCAGCCTGATTCAGCGTCTGAGGGAGCAGCGCGCCAGGACGCCGGTCATCATCCTGAGCGCGCGGCACAGTGTCGACGACCGCGTCAAGGGGCTGCTGGCGGGCGGCGACGACTACCTGACGAAGCCGTTCGCGTTCGCCGAGCTGCTGGCGCGGGTCCAGGCCCTCCTGCGCCGGGCGAGCGCCAGCGCCGAGCCGACTCGGCTCGTCGTGGGCGACCTCTCGATGGATCTGATCACGCGCAAGGTCATCCGCGCCGGCCGCGACATCGCGCCGCTCCGGCCCCGCGAGTTCGCCCTACTCGAGTACCTGATGCGCAACGCCGGCCGGGTCGTGTCGAAGACGATGATCCTGTCGCACGTCTGGAACTACAGCTTCGATCCGCGGACGAACGTGGTCGACGTGCTCGTGTTCCGCCTGCGCGAAAAGGTCGACCGCGAGTTCGACACGAAAATGATCCAGACGGTCCGTGGAATCGGGTATGTACTCCAGGTGGCGTGATCGCCTTCGCCATACGCTCGGCCTGCGCCTGGCCGTCTGGTATGCGGCGATCTTCGTCGGCAGCTCGCTGGCGCTGATCCTGGTCACCTACCTGCTCCTCTCCGCGTCCCTGCGCCAGTACGACCGCGAGGTGATCCAGACGACGCTGCTCGAGTACGTGGGGGCATGGCGGCGGGGAGGCGTGGCCGCGCTGGAGAGCACGATCCGGGCGAACCAGGCCGCGGCCGGCTACGAGCCGCTGTTCGTCCGCGCCGTCGGACCGTTCGGCGGCGTCGTGTTCCTCAACGCGCCGCAGGACTGGCAGACGTTCGACATGGCCGCGCTCCAGGGCCCCGCGCTCGGTGGCCAGCAGCGCTGGACCACGATCGAGGCCGGACGGCGCGAATCACTCGACGTGCTCAGCGTGCGGCTGCCGGACGGCACGCTGTTCCAGGTCGGGAAGAGCACGGCGCGGCGCCGCGACCTGCTCGACAGGTTCCGCACGGTGCTCATCATCGACTTCCTGTCGCTCGTGGTGATCGGGCTCGCCGCCGGGGCCGTGTTCACCTCGTCGGCGGTGCAGCCCGTGCGGGCGCTCATCGCAACGGTCCGGCAGATCATGCGGACAGGCAGGATCGAGAGCCGCGTGCCGGCCCGCGGCTCGGGCGACGCGCTCGACGAACTGAGCCTGCTGTTCAACGCGATGCTCGACCGGATCGAAGGGCTCATCGCCGGCATGCGCGGCTCGCTCGACAATGTCGCGCACGACCTGCGGACCCCGATGACACGGATGCGCAGCATTGCGGAAGCGGCGCTGCAGTCGCCCGACGACCCGCGCGTCCTGCGCGAAGCGCTCGCCGACTGCCTCGAGGAATCCGAGCGCCTCGTCACGATGCTCGACACGCTGATGGACATCTCCGAGGCGGAAACCGGAACGATGAAGCTGCACCGGGAGCCGACCAATCTGGCCGAGCTCGTGCGCAGCACCGTCGATCTGTACGAAGATCTCGCGGAGCACAAAGGCGTGCGGCTCGAGGCAGGCGCGCTGGAGGACGTCGTCGCCGACGTCGACGCCAGCCGCATGCGCCAGGTTCTGGCAAACCTCGCCGACAACGCCGTCAAGTACACGGCCTCGGGAGGACGCGTCACGCTTACCGTGCGCCGCGAACCGTCTGCCCTGGTGGTAGGCGTGGCCGACACCGGCATCGGCATCCCCGCCGGCGAACTGTCCCGCATCTGGGAGCGCCTCTACCGGGGCGACAAGAGCCGCTCGGAGCGCGGTCTCGGCCTCGGCCTGAGCCTGGTCAAGGCCATCGTCGAGGCCCACGGGGGGCAGGTCAGCGCGCACTCGGAACCCGGGACGGGGAGCCGTTTCGAAGTCCGTCTCCCGCTGGCCTCATAGCTGGCCGCCGTTCGCGGTTCGCAGTTCGTGGCTCGCAGTTCGCCTTGATCCCCGAACAAGCGAGCTGCGGACCGCGAACCGCGAAAGCGGAACATTACACGGATGTAACGCACGGGAAAGGACCAGGTAATCCTGGGCTCCTACCCTGTATGCATGGCCTGTCTGATATCTGCAGAGCCAGTTACGAACCATTGAGGAAGGCACCATGCATCGAGATTTCTTGAAGATCGGCCGCGCGTCCGCATCGAGCGGGACGCGACGGATCGCGGTGATCATCGCAGCCACGGCCCTGCTCATGTCGGGCACGGTCATCGGCTGGAGCATCGGGAGCGGCGCGGCAGGCGCGGCCCCCGCGCCGGGCGTTGGCGCCGGCGCGCCGGCCGCGAGCGCAGTCAGCCGGATTGGCGGCGGCGGTGTGGACTCCTACGCCGATGTGGTCGAGGAGGTCGCGCCCGCCGTCGTAACCATCCGCGCCGAGCGCCGCCTGACGCGAACCAGTCAGGGGATGCCGGACGATCCCTGGTTCCGCGAGTTCTTCGGGCCGCGCTTCCAGGTGCCTGACCCCGGACCACGCCGCGAGCGCGGCCTCGGCTCGGGAGTAATCGTGCGTCCTGACGGCTACATCCTGACGAACCACCACGTCATCGACGGAGCCACAGCGGTGAAGGTAGAGCTGACGGATGGCCGAACGTTCGACGCCCGCGTCGTCGGCTCCGACGCCCCGAGCGATCTCGCCGTTCTCAGGATCGACGGAGACAACCTCGCGACCCTGGCCCTGGCGGATTCGGACGCGGTGAGGGTCGGGGACGTCGTGCTCGCAGTCGGCAATCCGCTTGGCGTAGGCCAGACGGTCACGCTGGGCATCGTCAGCGCCAAGGGCCGGGCAACCGGCCTCGGCGACGGCAGCTACGAGGACTTCATCCAGACCGATGCGCCGATCAACCGCGGCAACTCCGGCGGCGCGCTCGTCAGCACGCGCGGCGAGCTCATCGGGATCAACTCTCAGATTCTGTCCCCCTCGGGCGGCAACATCGGGATAGGCTTTGCCATCCCGTCCAACATGGCACGCCACGTCATGACGCAGCTCATCGAGCGCGGCGAGGTCCGGCGCGGGCTGCTCGGCGTGACCGTGCAGCCGGTCACGTCCGACATCGCGCGCAGCCTCGGCCTCGACAGCGTGCATGGTGCGCTCGTGAACACCGTCCAGCCCGGCGGGCCCGCCGACAAGGCCGGCGTGCGGAGCGGAGACGTCATCACCGCCATCAACGGCACGCCCGTCAAGGACGGCAACATGCTCAGAAACGAGGTCGCTCAGCTGGCGCCAGGCACCGAGGCAACGATCGCAGTGTTCCGCGACGGCCGCACTCGAACGCTGACGGCAACGCTTGCAGAGCTGGAGCGCAGGAGCTTGAACTAGAAGCTGGGAGCGGCGTCTGAATCCAGGTACAATACCTCCTGGCCATGGCCACCACGATCGCCAGGGGAATCACTGTAAAAGGCACGATTCACGCTGCGGAGCCCATCGCCATCGCCGGTACGGTCAAGGGAGATGTTCTCGCAGCCGACCATGACGTGACGGTCGAGTCCGGGGCCGACGTCAACGGCGCGGTCACGGCGCGCACGATAACCGTGCTCGGGCGCTCGAGCGGCCGGCTCGTTGCGCGAGAGGTCGTCCGCGTCCTCGAGAGCGCATTCGTCCGGGCCGACATCGCGTCGCCCAGGCTCGCGCTCGAGGATGGCGCCATGTTTTCCGGTTCCGTAGAACCTGCCAGGTCGGATGCCGCCCTCCGCGTCGCCGCCTACCGCAATCGAACCGAGGCGCCGGAAGTTCCAGCAACAACCTGATTCAATCCCCAGGCTCAGGAGCTTCGGCGAGACGTCCTAGTAAACCGCGACCTGCGAACCGCGACCTGCGAACCGCGAACTTGCGAACCGCGAACCCTCTGCACGCAACTGCGCGGAAGTGCAGAAGTTCTTTCTTTTCAGTGGTTTTGGGGTCTCTCCGCCGTTGATCTCGCCCTGCCGCGGCGCTACGATCCACCTCTCACTCTGTTTCGCGGTCCCTTCGGCCGATGACCTCCGCGAGACGCCAGGACGCCATGGAGTGACGCGCATGCAGCAGGAACCGTTGGTGATGCTGGTCGAAGACGATGAGGGAACGCGCGACGGGTATGCCGAGTTCCTCGAGCGCGGCGGGTTTCGCGTCGCGCAGGCGGCCAGCGCCGAGGACGCTCTGAGCCAGTGCGGCACGCAGGTCCCGGACGTGGTCGTGACTGACATCGCCCTGCCAGGACGTGATGGGTTCGCGCTGGCGGCCGAGCTGAAGCACCAGTTACCCACGCGAGGAGT
>DATIEW010000133.1:0-2017 GCA_035455585.1 Vicinamibacterales bacterium
GCCTTCGACGCGAGCTGCGTCTCGAGCGTGAAGATGCGCGGGATCGTCTGGGAGTCCTCGGTGTAGTAGAAGCGCCCGCGGCCCCACTTCGCCACGTCGACCATGAGCTGCACGTCGGCATCCTTGCCGATCGCCACCGACGACACCGTGATCTTGTCCTTCACCATCCGGCGCAGCAGCCCCTGGAAGTCGCCGCGCGTCATCTGGCCGTCGGACAGGAAGATGACGTGCTTGAGCAGGGCGGGGCGCTCGAAGAGCATGGCGAACGATTCCTTGAGCGCGGGATACCCGTCGGTGCCGCCGCCGGCCTTGATGGTCGCGATGGAGTGATGGATGGCCGCCTTGTCCCTGGCGGCGCGCACGGACACGTCCCAGATGAACTCCGTGTCCCAGCTCATCACGCCCACTTCGTTGCGCTCGTCGAGGAGATCCACGACCAGGTGGGCCGCCTCCTTGGCCAGGTCGAGCTTGGTGACCCGCTCGTCCCCGGTGGACATGGCCATCGAGCCGGACCGGTCGACGGACAGCACGACGGCCAGGCTCGGGATCTCGACCTTCTGCTTGACCTCCATCGTGACGGGCAGCGCCTCCTCGACCGGCGTCCGGTAGTAGCCGCCCAGGCCGAAGCTCTCGTCGCCGCCGACCATGATGAGGCCGCCGCCGTGCTCGCGGACGTAATCGCGGATGTTCGCCATCTGCGACCGCGTGAGCTTGAGCGACGAGACGTTGGAGAGGATCACGCCGTCGTACTTCTGCAGGCCCGCGATGTCCTTCGGGACCTGGTTGGCGCCGACCACGGTGACCTCGATGTTCTGGGAGCGGAGCGCGGCCGCCAGCGACTGGGCCTGGCTGCGGTCCTTCTCGGCCACCAGCACCTGCGGTCGGCCGCGCACCACCACCGTCCCCACGGCCCGGTTGTTGTCTTCGATCGTATCGCCGTCGACCTCGATGGCCGCCTGGTAGACGTGGATGCCGCTCACATCGAGCGATTGGCGATAGCTGAAGACGTTCTTGCCCGCGGTGAGGCGCACGACCTGCGAGCCGAGGAACTCGCCGTTGCGGAAGAGCGAGAGCCGGCCCTGCGTGTCCTTGAGGCTCCACGCCACCACGCGGGCCTGGAAGGGCTCTCCGTACTTCACCTCCTGCGGCAGCACCATGGACTCGGCCACGACCTCCTGCTCGAAGGTCAGCGGCGCGGGGACGTAATAGATGTCGGCACCGGCGTCCTTGGCCGCTTGTGCGCCGGCCAGCGCGCTGCCGGTCGTCTGGCGGCCGTCGGTCAGCAGCACGAGCCGGTTGGCGTGTCCCGGGGGCACGGTGGCCAGCGCGAGCTGGATGGCCTGGAACAGGTTCGTGCCGCGCGCGGCCACCTCGGCCTTCGGGCGTTCGATCGCCTGCCGGGCGGCGAGCGGCTGGTCGACCACCGCATCCTCGCCGAACACGATCAGGCTCGTGCGGTCGCCGCCCTTGGCCGACTTCATGGCTTCCGCCGCGAAGCGCCAGGCGCGCTCGCGCGCGGCGAGGCTGACGCTATCGGAGAGGTCCA
Organism: Vicinamibacterales bacterium; assembly: GCA_035455585.1. Taxonomy (GTDB): domain Bacteria; phylum Acidobacteriota; class Vicinamibacteria; order Vicinamibacterales; family 2-12-FULL-66-21; genus DATIEW01. Next base: position 1,547 of record DATIEW010000133.1, read on the forward strand.
TCAGGAACACCACGTTCTGCCGGTCCACCAGACGCGGCAGCGTGGGCTTGAGGAACGTGGCGCACAGCACCACGACCAGGGCGCCCCGCATTGCGAGCGCCCAGCGATCCCGCGTCCCTGCCGGCACGCGGAACGGCCCACCCGTCTGTCGTCGCCAGTACAGCGCGCCCTCGAGAAGCAGCAACACGATGGCGGCGAGCACGAAGAGCTGCCACAGCTCGCGCTGCACGGGGATCGGCGTCATGCCCTCGGCGGTGGCCGGCGGCGGGGTCGGTAGCGGCCGGGGCGCCAGGTTCGACTCGTCGGCATCGGCGAGGTTCACCGCGACCCGCATCTGCCCGCGCGCGGTCGAAAGCGTGTAGACGCCGACCTCATCGGTCTCGCTGAAGCTCACCACGCCGCGGGTCACCGGAACCTTGACGGATCGGCCGCCGGGCAACGTCACCGTGACCGACGACACGCCGTGCTCGA
>DATIEW010000134.1:0-3324 GCA_035455585.1 Vicinamibacterales bacterium
TGCGTACGATGGAACCTCCGGTCACACCGTGGTTGAGGTCCAGGGCGCCGCGCGCCATTCGCCCGAGGGCAGCGCCGCCACTGGCAGATGCGTCCCGGCGGTTCCTGGAATCCCAGAACGAGGTGCGCGAGTTCCTTCGCACCTACTCGGGCATCGACCTCGCGGGCGTCCGGTTCGTGAATCCGTTCGTCCGTGGCGTCCGCTTCAGTCTCGCGACCGGTCTGCACGTGATCGCCGCACACGAGCGTCGTCACCTGTGGCAGGCCTGGCGGGTCCGCCGCGAGGCCGAACGAGCTGTTTCGAATATGTGATGCACGTCGCGGTTTTCGACAGGCCGCCGGCGCTGGTATTTGCAGGGCGCCCTCGAGACGACCCTCCGGGGCGTGCCGCGAGGTAGACCGGCCTCGTCCATCCCGGCCGGCACGGCGTGGGGTGAGGGCGGCTCGTGCTTACATCGCGGCCGACACCGCCATGCCAGGCGCGCCTGACCACGAAGGGGGTAGGGCGATGATGGGTGCTGAAACGTCGGCCGAGCCGCGGCATCTTTGCTATCGTGAGGGACTGAGGAACGAGATGATGAGGCTGGCTCTCGGAATCACAGTCACGTTTCTCCTCGCTGGCTGCGGAAACACGACGAGCCCATCGAGCCCGACGGCAACACCGGCGCAGGAGCCGGGAACGCCCCCTCCTCCGGCGCCCGCTGCGACGGCACGCTACCGGGTGACATTCCGCGCTACATGGAGCGAGGCGACGCATCCCGATCGCTTTCCCAACACCCCCCATTTTTCGCCGCTCGTCGGAGCCACCCACGACGCGGCGACACGATTCTGGGAGGCCGGAGGAATCGCCTCCGAGGGGATCGAACGCATGGCAGAGCTCGGTTCGGTCTCACCTCTCGACGACACGATCCGAACCGCCATCGATCAAGGCGGGGCCCAGTTCCTTCTTCTCGGCGGCGGCATCGCACGTTCGCCGGGAGAGGTGAGCCTTGAGTTCGATATCGGACGGGACTTTCCCTACGTCACGCTTGTCTCGATGGTCGCTCCCAGCCCCGACTGGTTCGTGGGCATCTCGGCCGCGAACTTTCTCGCGTCGGGCGACTGGCCTGGCGAGATTGTGTTCGAGCTGTTTCCATACGATGCCGGAACCGACAACGGCAGCGTCTACACCGCGCCCGACGACGATTCGAATCCTCAGGACGCCATCCGCCGCATCACGGGATTCCCGTTCACGGTCGGGGGCGTCGTCGCTCCAATGGGGACTTTCACGTTCACGCGCCTGCCGTAGATCGTCTGACTGTGATTCCTGACAGTTGTCCGGGGGGCCGCTTCTGCGTTGAACACGATCGACGGGTCAGATCCGAAGTTCCTGCACAGGTCCGCTACGGCTCGCCTCGACAACTATTTCCGATCTATCGAGAGCGTCTTGGTCGTCGCCGCCGCGACAGCGCGTCCTCGTCGGTCGGTTGCGTCCATTGCGCGGCCTCCGCGATTGCGCGCCACGCCTCGTACCCGTCAGTCCGGATCCTGCATTCAGATTCCATACAGATGTATGCTATCCTTCATACAGAAGGAGAACCGAAGTTGTCGAAGGCCGTCGCACAGCGGCAGAGGCGTGGCACCCATCGGACGACCCGCACGCGCGGGAGTCGGGCAGGATGGGTCCGCAAGAACGTCGTGATGGACCAGCGCAAGCTCGACGCCGCGCGGCGTGCGCTCGGCGTCGACACGGAAACGGAAGCCATCGATCTCGCGCTCGATTTCGTGGCGTTCCGTCGTGAAATCGCCGAAGGGATCGCGGCGATGCGACGACTCGGGGGCATCAAAGATGTCTTCGAGTCTCACCGCCGCCTGTGAAGTACGCCCTCGACACCAACATCTATATTGACGCCTTTCGCGATCCCGCTGTCGAAACGGCGCTCCTCCTCTTCCTCGGGCGGGCGCTCCCGTTCACGTTCCTGAGCGCCGTGGTGATGCAGGAACTCGCCGCGGGAGCCCGAACGCCCGCTCAAGTCCGCGAACTCGAGCGATCGGTCTTCCAGCCGTTCGTTCGCCGCGGCCGCGTGTTCGCGCCCATGACAACGGCGTTCGTCCGCAGTGGACGGCTGATCGGGGCCATTGCCGCGCGCGAGGGCTGGCCAACGGTGAACGAGAACCCGTCGCTGCTGAATGACGCGCTGCTGGCGGCCTCCTGCCGCGACGCCGGGATCACGTTGGTGACCCAGGACACCGACTTCGATCGGTTCGCGCCGTTCATGAAAGGCTGGCGTCATGTCCGCCCGTGGCCAGATGTGAGCTGATCAACGGCCCCGGATCTCCTCGCAGACGCACGCCGTGGGAACAGCTCGACAGCCAAGGTGCCGAGGTCTGAGATCCTGCCGGTGCCATCAGGTTGAACCAGCGCGGGCCTGATGTGCACGGGACCGATCGCCGACAGGCCTTCCTGCACGGCGCCGCTCAGGCTGCGCAGGAAGGCGAGGAGCTGGCGCTTCTCCTCGGCGCTCAGGTCGAGGCGGCTCAGCCGTGGGTCCCGGTAAGGGTTGACGTTGCCGCCGCGGTCGTAGAACTCAATCACGTCTTCCAGCGTCTCGACACTGCCGTCGTGCATGTACGGGGCGGTTCGCGCCACTTCGCGGAGCGTGGGCGTCTTGAAGGCGCCACGGTCCTCCCGGTTGCCGGTTACCGCTTCCCGCCCGACGTCGCGGAGCGCCCCGTCCCGCCACGCGACGCCCGTGTTGTGGAATCGTTCGTCGGTGAACGAGGGCTGCGGGTGGCACGACACGCAGTTGGCCTTCCCCCGGAACAGTTGCAGTCCTGCCCGGGCTGCGGGGGACAGCGCGTCGGCCTCGCCACGCGCGTATCGATCGAACGGCGCGCCGCCCGACAGGATCGTCCGGACGTAGCTCGCCACCGCCCGGGCGAGATCGTCGATCGTCGGCTCCCGGCCGAAGGCGTCATGGAAGGCCGCGACATAGCGCGGCTGCGCGCGCAGTCGATCCACGGCCTCCCTCGCGGTCAGGTCCATTTCGCGCGAATCCTCGATCGGCCGCAGGACCTGCGCCTCGAGGGTCGTGGTCCGGCCGTCCCAGAAGAAGAACCTGCCGTACGCGCGGTTCACGAGCGTGGGGACGTTACGGCCACCGAGGCGATCGAAGACGCCGACGCTCCGTGGCCGGCCGTCGGTGAAGGCTCGCTTCGGGTCGTGGCAGCCCGCGCAGGCCAGGCTCCGGTCGCGCGAAAGGAGCGGATCGCCAAACAGCACGCGGCCCAGCTCGACCTTCGTGCCGGTCAGCGGGTTGTCGCCTGGAACGGGGAAGAGCAGATC
>DATIEW010000135.1:0-2174 GCA_035455585.1 Vicinamibacterales bacterium
GGCGTGGGCCTGGCGCGCCAAGCTCACGTCGTCCGAGTAGCGCCCGAGCCCCTGCACGAGGCGCGGGTCTTCCAGGCGCTTGACCGACTGGCCGACGGCGAACTTCTCGACGACGATCGGCTCGCTCATCGTCACGCCGCCTTGGTGTTCTGGCTGACGAAGGCCTGCACGCGCTTCCACGCGTCGGCCGAGGCGTCGGCGAACTCCGCGAACTTGCGGTCGAAGAAGCTGTGTGGGCAGCCCGGGTAGACGGTGGAGTCGTGCTTGACGCCGGCCTTCTTGCACGCGTCCTCGAACGCCTTGACGTCGGTGGGGGGAATGCCTTCGTCGGCGCCGCCGAAGATCGAGAGCACGGCGGATTGGTAGCGGGCGACGGCGTCGATCGGCTTGGGCCGGTCCGGCCAGCGCTTGAGCCCGACCGGCCAGCCGTAGAAGCCGATCACGCCGGCATAACCCAGCCCGCTGGCGGCCTGCAGATACGACAGCGCGCCGCCGAAGCAGAAGCCCACGCAGAAGAGCGAGCGCACCTGTCCGCCGTCCTTCGACCTGAGATACGAGGCCGCCGCCGCGATGTCGGCCTGGAGCTGATCGGGCTTGGTCTGCGGCACCTGGGCCATGAAGTCGAACGCCTCGCCGCGGTCGTCGGACGGCGCCGTCCGCGCGAAGAAGTCGATGGCCACGGCGTCCACGCCGATCTCGGCGAAGCGATCGGCGAGCTCCTTGTAGTACACGTGCAGGCCGCGCACGTCGGGGATGACCACCATGCCGGCGCCCGTGGGCTTCGCGGCGCGCGCGGCGTAGGCCATGAAGCGCGCGCCGTCGGTGGACGTCAGGCGGAGGTCGGTGCCGCCGGCGGAGCCGCCGGCGATGGGGGCGATGGGGGGACGGGAGTCGTTATCGACGCACATAAGGTCCTCCGTCGGAGGCCGGCAGGGGCCAGCCCAGCCATTCGCACACGCCGCGGCCCATGACCCACTCGAGGTCCTCGCCCGCGAGCCACGGCTGGTGCTCGGTGAAGAGCGCGATGCATTCGTAGTAGGTGCACGGCATGCGCGTGAGGTCCGTGCCCCAGAACGTCCGGCGGGGGCCGAACGCCTCGACCAGCGTGCGGATGTGCGGGTGCAGGTCACGGAACGGATAGGGCTGGCTGGACAGCGACGGCATCCCCGACGCCTTGACGGCCACGTTGGGATGCTTGGCCAGCGCGCACACGGCCGGCAAGTCCTCCCAGACCTGCGGGCCGCGGAGGCGAATGTTCAGCCCCACGTGGTCGATCACGAGCTTGAGCCCGGGGTGCTTGCCGGCGATCCGGTCGAGCACGTCCAGGGATCCTGGCACGAGGACCATGATGGGGATCCCGGCCTTCTCGGCCGCCGGCCACAGCCAGTCGGCCGAGCCGTCGGTGAGGAAGTGGCGGTTGTGCTCGTTGTGGAAGGTGAAGCGCATGCCGAGCATGCCCTGCTGCGTCTTCCAGCCGGCCACCAGCCCGCGGCTCGCGGGGTCCTGCAGCGCCAGGCGACCCATGACCGCGAAACGGTCGGGATGGCTGCGCGCCGCATCCAGCGCGAGGTCGTTGCGGTCGCCCTCCCACGAGGGAGGGACCAGCACCATGCGGCTCACCCTGGCCAGGTCCATCTGGAAGAGCAACGCCTCCTTCGGGATGGCGTAGGGCTTCTGGGCCTCGGCGGCGCGGCCGGCGGGCCATGGACGGTCCGCCGTGTCCGCGCCCCAGATGTGCACCTGCGAATCGACGATGTGCATGCCGTGGCTCCCTTCGAGGACGCGGGTCCGCGTCGCCCGGGTGTTCCGAACCCTCCAGACTCTACCCGATCTCGTCGCGTCTTGTCGTCACGACACCGGGATCGAGCGCGACTCGACGAAGCGATGACATCCTCGTCGCGCGCGAACTTCACGTGGTCTCACTGGTGGCGCTCGGGCGAAGATTGGACGGGCCCGCGCTCAGGCGTGTCGTGCCTGAACGTCATGTCATCGCGGCGCCGGGATTCGCGCCCTCCGGACCGTGCTCGATTGGCACGATCTCCGTGGAAATGCTCACCGTCGTGACATCGGAGACCAGTCCGATCGTCCCGAATTCGTTTGCCTCAGGACCCCCAGAGTGCCGGCCGATAACTTCATGTGAACACGGGACTTGGTCTTCGGGCCCGGGCGGGTGT
>DATIEW010000136.1:0-4557 GCA_035455585.1 Vicinamibacterales bacterium
CGATCTGGTACGGATAGGCGACGAGGGCGCGGCGGCACCTGCGCGCCCGCGCCCGGCGAAGCGCCGCGAGCAGCGCATCCCAATCCGTCGCACCAGAGCCCGCGCGTCGAATCGTTTGTGGAAGATGTGGAGTCATCGCCCCACCCTTCCACGCGGCCACCGCCACGAGCGTCGTGTGGCGGCACTCGCGCCGGAGGACAGTTGTCAGGCTTGCCGCGAACGAGGGGTCGAACTCGTACGCACGAGCTGCCCGGCCCAGCAGATCCACGTCGCGTTCACGGAGCCAATCGAAGAGGAGATCGCGCGCGAGCCGCTCCGAGGGCGACAGCGCGATCGCGGCCTCGTACACGGCAGACAGCACCCAGCCGTCGAGTGCCAGCTCCGCGGCCAGCAGATCGACGCCATGGCTGCGCCAGGTGGCGGCGGTAAGATGGGCGTACGGCGTGTGCCGCAGCCGCTCGACCAGCAGCGGCACGGATTCCGCCGCCGCCTCCTCGGAAATCGCGGCAAGTCGACCCAGGGGGCGCCAGCAGCGCTGAGGCAGCGGCCGTTGTCGCACCGCACAGCGCCAGAGCAGCTTGAGGTTTTCGATCTCGTGCACGCGCAGCAGTGCGCCGAGCACGGATCGCGCAGGGATGTACTCGTCCTGCAGGACTTCGTACCAACGAACGAGCGGCGAGTAAACGGCTGACAAGTCCTCTTCCGGAACAGCGGCCGGTCCGCCGGCCAGCCGCAGCGCCAGCTGACCGCCGTCCCAGAGATCGCGTTTGAGCGCGTGCATGCGCGCGTTCGCGCAGGCGAAGCGGACAGGCGCATTCATGTCACGCTCCCGTCAACGCCCGTGCCGCCAACCATCTGGAGAAACACTGCGACGCCGTCGTCACGCGCGGCGGCGGCAGCGACACCCCTGGCCTCGCGCTGGGCCGCACGCCTGCGCCGCGCCTCGCCGTGCACGCGATCGGCTTCCTCCTGGATCGCCAGGACCTCCGCCGCCAGCGCCTCGGCAGCCCGCCGTCGGGCCGATTCCAGGGCCTCGGCGGCCTGTGCCCGCGCGACGGCCACTTTCGCCGCGAGCTCACGCTCGACGATCGCGAGCGATTCGCGGGCCTCTTCGTCGGCACTGAGGATTGCCGTCAGATCCGGGTGCATTCGGGTCCTCGCGCGCATGCGGATCGCGCCGCTGTCGGAGACCGCAATCCGGATGCCATGGTCGAGGCGCCGATGCGCAGGCGCGGTGGGGGTGTTATGGCAGGTTCTGTCCGTCGGCCGCGCGCATCTCGGAGAGCACCGACGGGTTTCCGTCAGTCGACGCCGAGGGCTCGTTAGCTCACCAGCGCACGCCAACGCCCATCCGGACCTGATTCACGCTGAAGTCGCCGCCGGTGATGAGCCCCTGCAGAGAATCGCCCGCCATGATCCTCTTGTAGCGGTAGCCGAGATCCAGGAACAGCGGACCACCCTGAACGACGATCCCGCCGCCGGCGCCGAGCATCGGCTCCGTCCGGTCGAAGAATCCGAGCGCGCCGTTGATGATGGGGTCGGCTTGCGGTCCTGCCCCGCTGAAGGCCGTCCCGAGACGCGCGAAACCGCCAGTGGCTTCCACGTAAGGACGCACGATCTGCCGCCGGGATGCGATGAGGCGGACTCCCGCTTCGCCGTACCACGCCGAGAGACGGAGATCGATCGGTGTGAGATCCACGATCGTGCCGAGCAGCGAGGGCATGACGTCAGTCATCCGTCCCGCCTCGCCGATGATCTGCAGGTTGCCGGATAACGGAATTGCGAGGCCGCCGCCGAACGTCGAGCTGCTGGTGACCTCGCCGAACGTGAGCCCGCCGAAGCCTTGTATCTGGCCGCTCTGCGCACGCGCCGCCGACGGCACGACGAGAGCCGACGTTATCACTGCGGCGACAATCGCTCTTCTGCGCATGGTGATCCTCTCGAACATGCGTTGAACAGGCGCGCGGGCACCTGTCGTCGAGGCATGCGCTGGCAGCCTTTGTTGCAGCAACGGCAGTACCAGCCGTTCTCCCGCGTTTTGCTGAGGATTCTCGTGATAGAAGAGACCCGGCGACCTCTATGGAGGACGGTTGGTGGGGTCAGACCTCACCGGGGGACTCCGTCCCCGGACCCCCTTACACGCTCGCTCGCGGGGCACCCGCACCCCGCTGTGCTCGCGTGGCTCGACTCGCTGCGCTCGCTCGCGCGCAGGTTCCCCACCAGTCGGCGATTCATTCGCACGCTCTCGGACCTCATTGGGCACGCGTGTGGTCTGACCCCCGATCTGACCCCGTTTCGGCTACCATGTGCAGGGCAATCCGCTCGACCATTCAGGCTGTCCGGACGTCCCAAGTGCACGCGGGAGGACCCTCATGGCGCGCATCGGCTTTCGTCTGCCGCTGGCCCTCTGCACTCTGCTCCCGCTGCTCCTTCACAGCGCATTCGCACATCCACAGCCCCCACCCGCCTATGGGACCGGCCTCGTCGTCGGCCAGGTGATCGACGCACAGAACGGCCGGGGAGTGGCCGGCGCCATCGTGACGCTGGGACCGCGAGGCGCCGGGGAGCGCGTGATGGCGACCTCCGAGGGTTACTTCGTGTTCCGCGATCTCGCGCCGGGCCGGTACACGATCACAGCGCGAAGACCCGGATACCTCGAGGGCGCGTACGGACGCCGGCGTCCGGGCGGGGGATCGCAGACGCTCGTGCTCGGAGATGGCGAGCGGCTCGGCGGCATCACGATACCGGTATGGAAGCACGCGGCAATCTCCGGGATGGTGATCGACGAAGCCGGCGAACCCGTGGTCGGCATCCAGGTGCTCGCGATGCGCCGAACGGTCGCCGCGGGCCGCCGTGGCTTCGCCGGCGGTGCGTCAGCCCGGACCGACGATCGCGGCATCTATCGGATTGCCTCGCTGGCGCCAGGAGACTATGCCGTCGCGGTCGTCTCGACGCAGGTGTTGGTACCCATATCAGTGGCCGAGCAGTACCGGGAAGAACTGCAGGAAGGGAATGCCCCGACAACCTCCCGCTATCGTGCGCTGTTCGATGCTGGCGCAACCCCGTCGTTCCCCGGCAGTCCCACGACGGCGGAGGTCGGCAGCTTTCTCAGGACGCTCGGACGAGGGCCGGTCCCGCCGCCCGTCGGCGCTGACGATCGTGTCTTCGTCTACCCCACCATCTACTTCCCAGCCGCGACATCGTCGCAGCGGGCCTCCCTCGTGACGGTGGGACCGGGCGAGGAGCGCGAATCCGTTGACATTCAGGTGAAGCCGGTGCCGACAGCCCGCGTAAGTGGCATCGTCACTCGTCCCGACGACCAGAGCGGCAGCGTCGCGCTGCGGCTGGTTGTTTCGGAAGGCGATGATTACGCCACGGGCCTGGATGCCGCAACGACCGTTTCGGCACCCGATGGTACCTTCACGTTCCTCGGCGTGCCTGCCGGAGACTATGTCCTGCACGTCCTCGCCGTGCCGAGGCCCGCCCCTGGCGGCAACATGGTGATGACGATGACCCGGTCAGGGTCGGGGATCATCTTTGGGACGACCTCGCCGGGACAGGCTGTGCCTGCCGTACCAACGGAACCCACGTTGTGGGCACGGGTCCCGATCACGGTGGGTACGCGCGACATCACGGATCTCAACATCGCCTTGCAGGTGGGCCCGCGCGTCAGCGGCAGGATCGTCTTCGACGGCACGGCGGCACGGCCAACGCCTCAGGAGATCTCGCGCGTGCCGATTGCGATCGAGCCGGCCGACGGCAGTTCGTCCATGCCCCGTATCCCTCCGGGACGCGCTGACCCGGGGGGCCGGTTCACATCGTTCGGTCTCCCCGCGGGGCGCTACCTCGTGCGGCCGCCGTCCGGCCCGCCAGGCTGGACGTTCCACTCGGCCATGTTCGAAGGACGCGACATCTCCGACACGCCGCTGGAACTCGAGGGCAGCGACGCCGCCGGTGTAGTCCTGACGTTCACCGATCGTCCATCGCGATTGAGCGGGTCGGTTCGCACCGCGCAGGGCGGGCCGGATCCGGATGCGACGGTCCTCGTCTTCCCCGCCGAGCGGACGGCGTGGATCGCTGACGGCGTCAATCCGCGGCGGCTCCGCAGCCAACGCGGCTCGTCGAACGGGTCGTTCACGATCGAGGCGCTGCCTTCCGGCGACTACTTCGCGGTTGCGGTGCCCGAGGAACGGACCAGCGACTGGGCGGAACCCGACAACCTGGAAGCGCTCGCGCGCCGGGCCGAACGAGTGAGAATCACCGACGGCCAGACCGCGAGCGTGAATCTGGTCGTACGCTGAGTCGGAGACGTCGGTCCTGCAAAGAGGTGTGTCGTGCGCAGCTCGAGCTTCGCGGCGTTTCTACTCGCTCTCCTGACCGGGTCCGAAGGGTTGTGGCTGGATGCCGCCCAGGCACCGCAGCGCGATGCCATGCGCGCCGTGCAGGTGGGCTCGGCACTCATCGCCGGCACTGTCGTGACTGATGAAGAAGATTCGAGGCCAGTGCGGCGGAGCCGGGTAACGCTCAACAACGCCGAGCGCACCGTGGGACGGACTG
>DATIEW010000137.1:0-4298 GCA_035455585.1 Vicinamibacterales bacterium
CTGTGGCAGGCCCATCATCGCCAGCAGGGTCGGGAACACGTCGGCCAGTTTGCCGCTGTTTCGCAGGCCGGTTGACGGTGCATCCGGACCGCCCGTGGCGAGCGATTTTTTCCGGGGGTCCACGATGATGCACTCGACGTCGTACGTGGTGTGCGCGGTGTGCGGGGCGTTCGTTTCGGGGTCGAACATCTGCTCGGCGTTGCCGTGGTCGGCGGTGACGATGGCCGCGCCGCCGGAGCGGATGAGCGGCGTCAGCACCCGATCGAGGCAGCGATCGAGCGTCTCGATCGCGGCGATTGCCGCATCGAGGCGCCCGGTGTGGCCGACCATGTCGGCGTTGGCGAAGTTGCAGATCACGACCTCGTGGCGCCCGTTCTCCAGGTCCCGGACGAGGGCATCCGTGATGCCCGGCGCGCTCATCTCGGGCATCAGGTCGTAGGTCGCGACCTTGGGCGACGGCACGAGGATCCGGTCCTCGCCAGGGTAGGGCTCTTCGCGTCCGCAGTTGAAGAAATAGGTCACGTGGGCGTACTTCTCGGTTTCGGCGAGCCGGAGGTTCGTCCGCCCGTGCTCGACGAGCACGTCGGCCAGGTTGCCGCTGAACGTCTGCGGCGTGAACACCACCGGCAGGTCGAACGTCCGGTCGTAGACGGTCATCGTCGTGAAGCGGACCGCCGGCCGGCGCGGACGCTCGAAGCCGTCGAAGGCGTCGAACGCGATCGCGCGCGTGAGCTGTCGCGCCCGATCCGCCCGGAAGTTGAAGAAGACGACCGAATCGCCGTCCCGGATCGGACCGACCGGCGTTCCCTCGGCGTCGACGATGACGATCGGCTTGACGAACTCGTCCGTCACATCCGCGGCGTACGACGCTTCGAGCGCTCCGACCGGGGACTGCGACGCCGCGCCGGCCTTGCCGTTGACGATGGCGTCCCAGGCCAGTTTCGTCCGCTCCCAGCGCCTGTCGCGGTCCATCGCGTAGTAGCGGCCGACCACCGTCGCGACGCGGCCGGTGCCCGAGCGGCCGAGCGCATCCTGAAGCCGGCCGATGTAGCGGAGGCCGCCGGTCGGGGAAGTGTCGCGCCCGTCGGTGATCGCGTGAACGAACACGAGCGGCAGGCGCTTGCGCGCCGCCAGCTCGATGAGCGCGTGCAGATGGCGCGCGTGGCTGTGGACGCCTCCATCGGACACGAGGCCGATCAGATGAAGCGCGTGACGTCCGTCCGCGCACCGATCCGTCGCGGCCGCGAGCGCCTCGCTGGTGAAGAAGTCGCCGTCACTGATGCTCTTGTCGATGCGCGTCAGGTCCTGATAGACGATGCGGCCGGCGCCCATGTTCATGTGGCCGACCTCGGAGTTGCCCATCTGTCCGGCCGGCAGTCCCACCGCCTCGCCCGATGCGATGAGCTGCGCGTGCGGATAGCGTGTCAGCAGCTCGTCGTAGACCGGCGTTCCGGCGAGCGCGATCGCGTTGTTGTCCCGCTCGGGTCGGATCCCCCAGCCGTCCAGGACGATGAGCACGAGCGGTTTCACGCAGAGGTCCTCAGGATGTCGCAAGCGCGCGGACCGCGCTCCGGCCGGCGTACGGCGCCCGGCCACCGAGTTCCTCCTCGATGCGCAGGAGCTGGTTGTACTTGGCGACCCGATCCGATCGGCTGGCCGAGCCCGTCTTGATCTGCCCAGCGCCGGTGGCCACGGCCAGATCCGCGATCGTGGTGTCTTCCGTTTCGCCGGAGCGGTGCGAGATGATGCTGGCGTATCCCGCGGCGTCGGCCATACCGACGGCGTCGAGGGTTTCGCTGAGAGTCCCGATCTGATTGAGCTTGACGAGCACGGCATTGGCCACGCCGTCCGCGATGCCGCGGCCGAGGATCTCCGGGTTGGTCACGAACACGTCGTCGCCGACGAGCTGAACGCGGTCCCCGAGAGCCTTCGTCAGCGCCTTCCAGCCATCCCAGTCGCCTTCGGCCAGACCGTCCTCGATCGAGACGATCGGATACTCGCGGACCCAGTCGTCGTAGAGCGCAATCATCTCGTCGGAGCGGCGGGTCTGTTCGCCCGACTTCCTGAACTCGTACTGTTTCGTGCCGTCGTTCCACAGTTCGCTCGACGCGACGTCGAGGGCCAGGCAGATGTCGACACCTGCCCGGTAGCCTGCCTTGGCTACGGCCTCGAGCACGACGTCCACCGCCTCGCGGTTCGACGAGAGGCTGGGCGCGAACCCTCCCTCGTCGCCGACGCCGGTCGAGTAGCCCCTTGTCCGGAGGATGCCGCGCAGCGTGTGGAAGATCTCCGCGCCCGCACGGAGCGCCTCCGAGAACGACGGCGCGCCGATCGGCATGACCATGAACTCCTGGAAATCGACGCTGCTGTCGGCGTGCGCCCCGCCGTTGAGGATGTTCATCATCGGCACGGGCAGCGAGAGCCGCGCGTCTCCCCGATAGAGAGCCGCGAGATGCACGTAGAGCGGAATGCCCGCGGCGGCCGCCGCGGCCCGCGCCAGAGCCAGGCTGGTCCCGAGGATCGCGTTCGCGCCGAGTCGTCCCTTGTTGGGAGTGCCGTCGAGTTCCATCAGAAAGCGGTCGATCGCGCGCTGATCGGCCCCGCGCCCCGCCAGCGCGCCGGCCAGCTCGCCATTCACGTTCGCGACCGCCCGTGTAACCCCCCGGCCGAGGTACCGCCTGGAGTCGCCGTCGCGCAGTTCGAGCGCTTCGCGCTTGCCCGTCGACGCGCCCGACGGCACAGCCGCGCGTCCCACCGCGCCTCCCTCGAGCCGAATCTCGACTTCGACCGTCGGGTTGCCACGCGAATCGAGAATCTCGCGTCCCTTGACGTGTTCAATCTTCACCATATCCATCCGTGGTTCGTGGTTCGTGTCTTCGTCCTTCTACCTTGTTCCCTATCCCGTTGCCTGTTGCCCATTGCCCATGGCCCCTGGCCGATGGCCCATTGCCCATTCTTTGTCTTTCACACCCCAGCCCCGGCCCGGTCGAATTCAGCCTCGTTGTCGAGCGACTGCCGATCGATGGTCCGCACGAAGGGCTGATCCTCCGTCGTCACCACCACGATGCCGCTCTCGGTGACCGTGTATCGGCGCTGATCCTCCTCGAGGTCGTAGCCGATCAGGGCGCCGCGCGGAATGAACACGTCGCGGTCGACGATGGCACGGCGGATTCGGGCGTGGCGGCCTATGCGGACGCCCGGCATGAGGATGCTCTGGTCGACATCGCAGAAGCTGTGCACGCGCACATTCGGACACAGCACGCTGCCCGCCACCCGGCTGCCCGATATGATGCAGCCGGCGGAGATGATCGAGTCGAGCGCCTGGCCGCACCGCCGTCCGTCATCGGCGAAGACGAACTTGGCCGGCGGCGCCTGGACCTGGTACGTCCTGAGTGGCCACTCGGGATCGTACAGGTTGAACTCGGGGTTCACGCGGCAGAGATCCATGTTCGCGTCATAGTACGCGTCGAGCGTGCCGATGTCCCGCCAGTACTTCGCCGCTTTCTTGTTCTCGTCGTAGAAGCGGTAGGCGGAGACGCAGACCCTCGAGATGAGGCCCGGGAGGATGTCCTTGCCGAAGTCATGCGTGCTCGAGCTGCGCGCGTCCGCTTCGAGCGCGGGGACCAGGACGGACATGTCGAACATGTAGATGCCCATCGACGCGAGCACCTGCTGCCCCGCCGGGAGGTGCCTGGGCTTTTCGAGAAACCCGGTCAGGCGATCCTCCCCGTCGACCTCGACGATGCCGAAACGATGCGCGTCCTCCGAGGGCACCTCGAGCACGGCAATCGTCACAGCGGCTTTCCGGTCGAGGTGGAACCGCAGCATCTTCGCGTAGTCCATCTTGTACACGTGGTCGCCGGACAGCACGATCAGCTGCTTCGGGTCCTCGCGGAGGATCGAGTAGAGATTCTGGTAGACGGCATCGGCGGTCCCGAGGTACCAGTGCTCGCCGACGCGCTTCTGGGGGCTGAGAATCTCGATGAACTCGCCCAGTTCGTCGGCCACTACGCTCCAGCCCATTCGCAGGTGCCAGCTGAGCGACAGCGATTTGTACTGGAGCGCGATGAAGATCTTCCGCAGCCCGGAGTTGATGCAGTTGCTGAGCGTGAAATCGATGATGCGGTAGGGGCCGCCGAAGTACACGGCGGGCTTGGCCCGCTCCTTGGTGAGCGGATACAACCGTTCGCCGGCGCCTCCGGCGAGCACCATCACGAGCACGTCGTCCTGCACGAGCTTCCTCAGCGCTTGAGCACGACGCGGGCCGGCGCACCGTCGCCGCCACGCACCGGCAACGG
>DATIEW010000138.1:0-2983 GCA_035455585.1 Vicinamibacterales bacterium
CGTCCATCGAGGTGTCCGTGTCCATGTCGCTGAAGGCGCGGCCGGCCAGGACGCGCATGCCGAGCGCCGCGAACGCCCGCGGGCTGACGATCCGCGGCGATGCCTGCACCGACACCGGTGCGCCCTCACCGCGAGGCGAGCGCATCGTGAACGCCGTGGTCGACCCGCCGGGCGTGAGCGGCGCTTCGGACGTGAACGCTTCAGTCACGCCGGGAACCGCGGCCAGGCGTGCCAGCAACGCCTCCATCACGGCGTAGCGGCGCTCGGGCGTGTACGCGGGCGCGGGCAGCGACAACCTGGCCGTCAGGATGCCGGCGGGATCGTAGCCGCGGTCCGCGTTCAGCATCGCGAAAAAGCTCCGGCCCAGGAGTGACGCCCCGACGAGAAGGACGCACGCGATCGCGACCTGCCCCGCCATGATCAGCATCCTGGGGTGCGCGATTCGCGACCGACGGCCGACTCCGACCGCCGGCGCGCCATCCTCCGCCAGCGACTCCACGAGGTTCAGACGCCGCACCTGGAGCGCCGGCAGCACGCCGAAGGCCACGCCGGCCACCATCGAGATGACCAGCGCGAACAGCACGACCGTCGCGTTGACGGCGAGATCGTCGACCCGCGGGAAGCCGGCGGGAAGCAGTGACGGCAGCGCGCGATGCAGCAGGCCGGCCAGCAGCAGCCCGACCGCGCCTCCGAGCAGCGCGAGCAGGAGGCTCTCGACCAGGAGCTGGCGCGTCACGCGGGCGGCGCCCGCACCCAGCGCGGCGCGGATCGCCACCTCGCGGCGGCGCGTCGTCGCGCGCGCGAGCTGGAGACTGGCCACGTTCGCGGTCGCCGTCACGAACAGCAGGAGGACGGCGATGAAGAGCACGATGAGCGGGCGGCGGACGTCTGCGACGACCGCGTCCCGCAGGGGTGTCACCGAGATTCCGATGGGACCGTCGTTGCCGAAGAACGCCGTCGTCGTCAGACTCGTGTCGGGCGCGAAGCGGCCGCGGGCGGTCGCTTCGGCCGCCGCCTGCGCGGGCGTTACGCCAGGCCTGAGCGTGGCCATCGCGCTGAACGCCGACAGGAAGTTGCCGGTCGCCGGTCTGACCAGGAACGGCACCCAGGCCTGCGCCTGCCTGTCGGGAAACGCGAGGCCGTCAGGCAACACGCCGACGACGGCGTGGGACCGTCCGTCGAGCTGCACGACGCGTCCGATCACCCCCGGATCGGCGCCGAACCGCCGCCGCCAGAGTCCCTCCGACAGCATGACAACGGACACGCCGGCCCACGCGCCGTCGGGGTCCCGGACCTGCGTCACGTGCTCGTGCCGTTCTTCGAACACCGATCCGATCAAGGGCCGGACGCCCAGCGCGGGAAAGAGGCTCGCTGACGCGGCCACGACTCGAATGCGATCGGGATCTCCGGCTCCGGACAGCGTCATCGACACCACGGACCATGCGGCAAGGCGTTCGACGGTCGTCGCCTCCTCGCCCCAGGCCAGGTAGGCCGCGTTGGTAAAGGCGCCAAAGCGGGGCGCGACGCCGCCTCTGGTCTCCTCGAGCAGCACGAGCCGGTCCGCATTCGGCCAGGGCAGCGGTTTCAGCACGACGCCGTAGGTGACGCTGAACAGCACTGTCGAGGCACAGATGCCCAGCGCCATGGTCGAGATGACGAGCGCCGCGAAGCGGGACTGACGTCGAAGCAGCCGGACGGCATACCTGCCGTCGTGCACGAGGCCCACGAATCGCGAAGCCGACACCGCCGCCGGCGGATGGACGGGCGTCGGGCGGCGCCTGGGATGGCGCAGCGCCGCCGCGTCGAGGCGCCAGCGGTCCAGTTGTGCGGCCACGCGCCGATCGGCGTCCTCATGGGAGCACCCGTCGGCGCGGGCGGCCTCGTACATCGCGCGCACGTGCTGGGCGAGCTCTTCGATCACGTCGGGGTCGGGTGCCTCGGTCGCCGTGGCGAATGCCGCGGTGACCCGGGCCTTCCAGTCCATTCGCCCTCCTTCAGGGACCACGTCAGGCATGCCTGAACCGCGCCACGCGGTTCAGGCCGGTGAAGAAGGCCTCCCACACGCTCCGCTGGCTGGCCAGCGTTCTGCGACCGGCGGCGGTGAGCCGGTAGTAGCGCCGGCGGCGCTGGCCTGCCCTCTCGATCCAGCGGCCCTCGATCAGGCCTTTCTCCTCCATCCGGTACAACGTGGGGTAGAGGGAGGCCACGTGGAAGGAGATGGCGCCGCGGGATCGCTCCTCGATCAGGCGCGCGAGGTCGTAGCCGTGGCGGTCGCGCTCTTCGAGGAGGGCCAGGATCAGGAGCTCGGCGCTCCCTCGCTTCAGCTCGCGCGCGAGCATCTGCATGCCCATATGTGGACACAGCATATACCGCCGCGCGCGGCCCTGCAAGGGGCAGGGCCTGTCCCACGATCCGGAATCCGGCCGCCGCGAAGTGCGTGTCGAAGGTGCCTGCCGCCATGACCGCAAGGGAATTGCTCATCAGGCTGCAGCCGGACGTGCAGTCCTGGAGTGCGTCCGGTCGTCCGGTCAGGGCCTGACAGCTTTCACGTGATCGCGCTGTTGCGTATCGATCCAGTATCGGCGTTTCGGCTTCTCCAGATCCGGCCCGCTGACGACGTCTTCGAGAACGCCGCCGTTCTTCTCGATCGTCCGGATCGAACCGACGTTGTCGTCGTCGCACGTCAGCAGCACGCGATCGATGCCAAGCTGCTCGTAAGCGATGTGAATGGCCAGGCGGAGTATCGTGGTGGCGTGGCCCTGCCGGCGGAACTCCGGAACCACGACGTAGCCGATGTGCCCACCCACGCGCTCGAGGAAGTCGTTCAACGTGTGCCGTATCGACACGCGCCCCACGATCCTCGGTCCCTTGAACGCAAAGAGGAAGGTCGACGGAACATGATCCGGCGGGAGATTGACGCCTCGTTCCCGCTCGGCGAGCACGTCGAGATAGCGGGCAATGGGCATTCCGTCCTTGTAGTAGT
>DATIEW010000139.1:0-5021 GCA_035455585.1 Vicinamibacterales bacterium
CGATCGGATCCGACGACCTACGCGATCGTCTTGCTGGTAGTCGGCCTTGCCGCCCTTGCCGCAACCTGGTTTCCTGCGCGCCACGCTTCCAGGGTGGATCCCGTCATCGCGCTCCGGGCCGAATGACTGAGGACCGACGTCACGGGTGCAGCTCCACTCGCGCGCGCGTCGAGAGCCACTCGCGTGCGCGAGTCACGCTCGCGCCGCCGGTTCGTGCCCGGCCTGCAGCCAGCGCGCGATCCACAGCCCTATGCCCGTTCCGATGACCCCGGTGAGGACATCGGTGGGGTCGGGCACGCGCCCCGGCAGGAAGAGCTGTCCGGCCTCGACGACACCGAAGACTGCGGCGGCGAGCGCGAGCCAGGCCGCGGCTGCGAGCCTGCCGGTCCGGCCCCGTACGACGAACGCCGCGATCAGCCCGAACGGAATCGACAGGCCGAGCTTGACCAGCATGTCCTTCAGCGCATTCAGGTCGGAGCCTCGGCGATAGCCCGCGAACGGCAGCAGCGACATCCGCGCCAGCTTGCGGCTGATGGCAGAATTGTCGATGGCGAAATCGTAGGGCATCCAGTGATACATGCAGACGAGCAGGGACCAGGCTGCGAGCCCGGCCACGGCCCAGCGCTCGATTGCCTGCCCCGGGACGACCTCGCCGGTTCGAGGAATTCCGTAGCTTCCGCCTTCAGGCGGAAGTCCAAGGGATCCGGTAGCTTCCGCCTTCAGGCGGAAGTCTCTCGACGGTACAGGCAGGATTCGAAGACCGATCCACACGCCGAGCGCGACGCCGAGCCAGCCGAACATCACGTCGGCCGTGTCGGCGGCGTGCGACCTGATGAAGATCTGCGCGGCTTCGACGGCGGCGACGAACAGGGCCCCGAAGCCGAACGCGGCGCGCGCATCGCGGCGCCCGGCGCGGATGAAGAGGCCGAGCACGCCCAGCGGGGCCGCGCTGATCGTCGTGGCAACCGCATCCCAGACCAGTCGTGACGTGGAGAGATCGGCCTGGCCGAAGGGCACGAGCGTGATGAGGCCGGTCCGGATACGTCGCGCGATGGTCGCTGGATCCAGCGTGATGTCGAAGGGCGCGAGGTTCACGAACGCCCAGGCAACGGCGTAGCCGAAGAGACCCCGCGCGAGGCGGTTGCCGCGACGCCTGTCGGTAGCCTCACGCAGCCACGACGTCAGCTCCGGCCCGACGACGAGCCAGCCCACGATCCCGACGAGGCAGCCGATCGTCTGGGCCGCGATGTCGATGCGCGATGGGACGCGCTCCGGCACGAACATCTGCGCGAACTCCGCCACGAGGCTGGCCGCGAGGCTGGCCGCGACGACGAGAGGGGCTGCCGCGATCACGGGTGCGCGCCGCCGTGTGCCGGCGAGCAGGGCGCCCGTCAGGCCGAACCCGATCGGGACGAACATGAGGAGGTTCGCGAGAAAGTTCACACGCGATATGCGACGGTAGGGGGGATCGAGCAGGAGCGTCCGGAACTCGGCCCAGGCCGTCCCGAGCGGCACCGGCCGCAGGTCGAAGGGAAGCAGGCTGACGTAGACGGCGAACACCATCAGCGCGATCGCCAGCGACAGGTAGGCGAGGCGCACTGACGAGGTTGAGTCTGTGTGATTCAGGTGTTGGTGTTTGTCGCGGGACACGTCTGGAACCGGCATCCGAGGGCGTTCGGTGGACGTCCATTATCCGCCACATCCAGCAGAGTGCCGAACAAGCGAGCGGTGACAACTCCCAACTTAAAATCCCAACTCCCAAGATTTCCCAAGGACCCGGGTGTCTTGGGAGTTGGGAGTTGGAGATTGGGCGTTGACACCGCGCCCGCAGCGCTCACGGTGTGGCCGGAGGCGGCGCGGTCGTCTGCGGGGCGCGGTGCGCCTGCCACCGCGTGAACGCGTTGGTGAGGACGGCGCCGAAGCCTGTCGTCCATGCGAGGAACTCGACGCCGAATCCCGTTGCGAGCAGCAGCACGGCCAGCGGCGTGACGGGCCAGCCAGCCAGCGCTATCAGGCGCGCGGCGAGCACCGGCAGAAGGATCACGACCACACCGAGGCAGACGTCCACGAAGCCGGGTTGCGTCCCCATTCCGAAGCGGCGCCGTGTCCATTGCCCGACCGAGTAGGCGGTGCCGCTGAAGCCCACGAGGGCCAGCAGTAGCAGCACCAGCACGACGAAGGGCATGAGGAGCAGCAGCGGGATGCCGATGATCGAGATGGCCAGCACGACGGTCGTCAGGAAGAGCACCGGCGCGATCAGGATCCCGGCGAGGAGACCTATCACCGTGGCCTTGACGGGATTGTCGCTGATGCGTTGCGCCGACCCCTCGACTCCGCCCCTCGCGACGACCAGCGCGATCGACGCGAGCAGGGCCAGGAGCAGCAGCCGGAACGTGCTGCCGATCAGGCGGGGGACCGCGCCAAACGGGCCGAATGGATGCATGCGCCACCCGTTCCACCAGCCGTCCATCCACGGACTGATCCTGAAATGAACGTCGGGATCGGCGAACGCCACTTCCGTGACGCCTCCACGGACCTGAGCCCCTTCGGCCCGCCGCACACGCCCGCCGACCGAGACCACGTCGCCGAGAACCAGCGCTTTCGGGCCGAGGTTGACCGATCCGAGCACGGCGACGACCTGATCGCCGACTTCTCCGTCGATGCTCACCGAGCCGATGACGGCGACGACCTGGCCTGCGATCTCCTCGTCTTCCGCGACCCTGACGTCGCCGAAGATCCGCACGCGGTCGCCCGTGGATCGCCGCATCCGAGCCGGGGGCAGCGGGGCAGCAGGGGTCGCGGGCTTCGCCGCGGGTGCCTCGAGCGGAGGCTCCGCTTGGGGTCGGGTCTGCTCCGGTTCAGCAGCCGGGGCGAACAGCGCGCGCCGCGCCGCCCGGTCCAGGTAGGAGACTCGAAGGATGAGATCCGCGTCCGGCCCGATCCGATCGCGCAGCTCACGGCCGGTGACCGGCACGCCGTTCACCACGATGGTGTCCGAGATCTCGATGAGCCGAACATCGGCTATCCGGGTCTTCGGCCTGAGCGCGATGCCGTCGGTGAGCAGCACGACGTCGTAGCGCTGCTCGATGCGGGTGCGAAGCGCTCTGTCGTCTTCGGCGCGCTGCTGCGCGGAAGCGCCCGCGGCTGCGATTGCGATGACGACCGCCACGACGACTGCTGTCCATGTCTTCATTCGAGTGACTCCCCGTCGGAACCCAGTAGACGCTGCAGCCCGAAGAGGGCCGCGATGGCGATCCCCTGGACCGCCAGAACCACGATGGTCACTGTCGGGTCGGCCGCGAACGCCGCCAGTGCGCGGCCGAGACCCGTCAGCACGCTCCAGAAATCGGTGCCGGCCTCGAACCCGGTGGCGGCGCCGACGACTACCGCGACCATCAGGTCGAGCAGCCGCAGCAAGCCCGCGGCCAGTGCCGAGATGGCAAGGCTAGCGCCGAAGTAGGCCGCGGCGGCGCCGCCGAACACGCTCCCCCACACCAGCGCTGCACGCGTCCGCCGGGCCCGATTCGCGTCCCGCGCCGCGGCCGCGGCAACCGCTTCCATCGTCCGCGCCGCGAAGGTCGGCGAGACCGGCTGCTCGGATCGGACGGCGTGGAACACCGCCTTGAAGGCGTGATCGCCCTCCTCGTCGCGGCCTTCTTCGTCTGCCGCCCGCCAGCGCCGGTAGCGCAGGTCCAGCTCGTTCATCACCTCACCAGGGCATACGCAGATGTGGCCTGCGGCGTTGCGGTCACCGTTCCGGGCTCCAGCCCGCTTCGGTCAGGAGCTGCGACAGGCGCTTCCTGGCCCGATGCACGTGCGACCGGGCCGTGGCCTCGGGAATGCCCAGCACGTGCCCGATCTCATCGAAGGAGAGCCCCTCGTCGTAGCGCAGGACGATGGCGGAGCGCTGCTCGGGGCGAAGCTGATTCATTGCTGCGTCGAGTGCACGCGCAAGCGCCTGCCGTTCGACCGGATCGGCTTCGGGTGGGACGGCCGGCTCGGGACGCGGCAGCCCGTCGGCCTGGTGCGTTGTCGACGTCACGACCCCGGCCGGCCGCGACCGCCGGAGGGCGTCGAGCGCAGTGTTGTGCGCGATGCGGAAGAGCCAGCTCGACAGCCGCCGTGTCGTGTCGAATCCCGCGAGGCTCCGGAATGCCTTGACGAAGGTCTCCTGCGCCAGATCTTCAGCGAGCGTCCGATCGCCGACTATCCGTGCGACCAGGCTGATGATCGGACGCTGATAGCGTCGCACGATCTGCTCGAAGGCGGACTCGGAGCCCGCCAGTGCCTGCGCCACCAGGCGGGCTTCGGTTACGGTCTCGAGATCGATCGGGATGGTCTTCGATCCTCTCCGCTCAGAGGAGTACCTGGTCAACGTCCAACTGCCGATTCCAGGTTCCCGATGCTCTTTCGGGGCTGGGAATCGGGAGTTGGGCGTTGGGAATCGGGAGTTGACAAGGCACGTCTTCGAGCGTCCAGCCCCATCAATGCATTACGCGGGTCGTCGGACCGCGTTGCACCTGGCATCGCCGTATCTATTCACATTCTACTTACACGCCCGTTACACGCATGCGGCATCGGGGCTGATACTGCCCGCCACCGGCGCATCGGTGCGCCTGACATGTGTCGCCCACACGCATCCGTACTCGCCGCGACGGCGAGCGGAGCGAGAGTAAGACGCGAGGAGCGGTTTCCCGCCTCGCGGAAGCGGGCCCCGGACGGCCAGTGCCGGCGCCGCACGTGAGTCCTGCACGTGACTCCTCGCGAACGTCATTTGACCGCTTGAGCTGGCGCTCCCGATTACGATTCTGCAGCCCCCGAACGGTTTTGCGGCTGCACATCCGTGCATCGGGCATGGTGCGGGGCGCTCCGGCGCAGACCGCAGCCGGGTCCATGTTTTGCTCGCGATCCGGCCACCGAATGCCGCTGACTGCGAACTCCATCTCAGCCTGGCTCGAGCGCGACCGGTTCCCCTTCGTTCTGCTCGTTCTCGCCCTGATGTTTGCCGGCTGCCTGATGCC
>DATIEW010000140.1:0-7062 GCA_035455585.1 Vicinamibacterales bacterium
TGCCGTCCAGCTGTCCCAGACCCGAGATGAGCGCCACGCTCATGAACGGGAGAACCGTCACCTGCAGCGCCAGGACGAAAGCACGACCACAGGCTGACAGGTTCGGCAATCATCCTACGCTCTCCGTGGCCACGGAACTACGGTCGCAGGGAACCCTCTGTTTGAGGTCTGGCGGTCGCTGAACCGCCTGTTGAAAGGACCCGGGGCTAGTCATTCGATCCGGATCAGTTCGATGTCGAAGACCAGCATCCCTCGTGGGTCCTGCTTCCCTTGATAGGCGAGCTGTTCGGGGATCCAGAGGCGCGCTTTCTCACCTTCGACCATCCGCTGCACGCCCTCGGTCCAGCCGTCGATCACACCGTCGAGCCTGAAGGTCGCTGGTTGGCCCCCCGCCACCGAGCTGTCGAACATCCTCCCGTCCGTGGTCCAGCCCGTGTAGTGAACGGTGACCTCGTCCGTTGCGCGCGGATGCCGCGTGCCGGTGCCCTTTTCCAGCACCTTGATGAAGAGGCCGCTGGCCGTCTTGAGCGCATCGGGGGGTGGAGCGGCTACGTCGGGCGGCGCCGGGACGGCCGGTCCGCGGCATGCCAGGTGGAACGGCAGTAGCCACGCGATGGCGATGGCGACGGTTGTGCTGCGGGATGCGGCCATTGTGCGCTATTATGCCGCAGAGGCTCGAGTCGGCACGCTCAGAATCGCCAGGCACAGGGTACTTGATTCGAGCGTGTCGATCCGGCTCGACGATCATGGTCCAGACCGACACTTCGGCGATTCGAGCTCATCGTCCCGCGCATCCTGTCGCGGCGGCCACGCTCGAGCGGTTTGCCGCCGCGACGGCGGCGGCCGAGGGCCTTCACATCTCGGATCTCTCACCCATCGACCAGCTCCACGTCAGGACGCGCAACACCACCTACCGGATCACGGTCATTTCACCCCGCGACTCACGGATCCTGGTGCAGGGCGGCGCGTTTTTTCCGATTCCGTGCGAAGCACACCTCTGCGGCGGGTCCCTGGGCGGCAGCCTGCTCAAGCTCGGCTGGATCGGTTGCGGCTTCTCGCTCGAGATCCTCCACGAAGGCCGGCGCATCGTGACGACGAGGGTGCGGTCGATCGAAAAGCACGAGCCCGCGCGGGATGGGAACGGACGGGAAGTGAATTGACGAATGCTGAATGGTGAATCTGAAGACCGGGCGGCGGTCCGTAACTGGCGAGGGCCGACTGACTGCCGACTGACTGCCGACTGTGACTGCCGACTGACGACCGACGACTAACGACTGTCACATCCTGCGCACCACTCCGGCGTCCATCCCCCCTCAGTCGTTTCGCTTCGCGGTCCTGTGCGTGCGAGAAGCGCCTGCGCGGCCTGCGACAGGTAGCCCTCGGGATCGACCGCCAAACGATCCGCGATGGGCTCAGCGAACGATGAGAGATGCCGTTCGATGAAGTCCCGGGCGGTATCGCCCGTCACTCGAGCCGCATCGTCGTCGCCAGCAGCCAAGGCGAACGCCTCCTTCAGCCGGAGATAGGCCACGAAGCCGGCCTCCACCGCGACGTGATCCGGTGGTTCCGCTGCAGACGGCCTGTAGGCGAACGCTGCGTAGGACGCGGTCAGTTCCATCAGGATCCGGCCGGGGTCGGCCGTCGGACGGTGCGCAATCTCGCGGGGCGAGACGATCCCGCCGGGACCGAACGCCTGGAGATACGTGCCTTCGCGGGCATCAAGGGCGGCTGCACCGATCCGGCTGAGCACGTCATCGCGACATTCGTCTGCCGCTGCGCGCACGCTGGCACGCCACCCTGCATCAGGATGCTCGAGCAGGATGGAAATGAGGCGCCACGTTTCGGCGTCACGGAGGAGTGCCGCGACGGGTGGAGTAATCAAGGTGGCTGTCATCGCGAGGCCTCCAGCGCCAGTTGAATCCATCCTGTCCGCATCTTGCGCGCGCCAGCCTCGTCATGCGTGCCCTCCCAGACGGCGAACGCGACCTGCGCGCGCGTGCCGGCGGCGAAGCCAGCAGGAACCGGACGCTGCAGCACCACGGTCCAGCCCGTCGCGGTTCGAACCCCGCGGCCGCTCGACACCGACCGTACGGCAGGTGCGAGCGTGCCGGGACCGGACGACACGAGATCCTCGACCGGCCGGTCGCGCGGTCCCGCCATGTGATTGCCGAGTGCGCGCGCCGGCGCATAGCGATCCACCATCGCCTGCTGTTCCGGGGATCCCTTGGCGAGCGACGCCGCCTCGAACGGGTAATGGTCCACCGTCGCCCCGGGATAGAGGTCCCTCACGGTGTCGCCGCGGCCATCCACGACAGCCTGCCAGGCCGCGCGCCAGTAGGAGATCTCGACTGCCCGTCCAGGCTCGCCCATCTGCGGAGCAGGGACGTCCGGTCCCGGCGCGGCCGGCACCTGCACGGCGCAGGCGTCGCTGAACTTCCCGGGGAGGAGCGTATCGTCGCGCGTCGGGTCGCTCCATTCGAGCCGGAAGGCAATCTCGCGGCCATCCGAGGCGGCCTGGACGCGAACGTCCGCTGTCGACGCCACCAGCAGGCGCGGCTCGACCAGGTCCTGCAGGATGAGCGGCGCGAGGTGCACCGGCGCGCGCCGCCACACCGCGTCGTCGGGATCGGCCGGCACCGCGGCCGTTGAGACGGCCACGACCTCATTGACCAGCGGCGGCCCTGCGCCGCCACCGCAGCCGGCCGCCAGCGCGGCCACGATCATTACGGTCGGCCAGGAGTGGTTTCTCATCGTCAGCCTCCAGAGAGAGCCGCGTCAACTCCCAACTTCCAATTCCCAACTTCCAAGCCTCCCAGAACTTGGGAGTTGGGAGTTGGAGATTGGGTGTTGCCTGTCAGGGACAATTCGTCCTCACGACCTTCAGCCTGACGTTGAGCGCCGAACGTACTTGTACGGGCTCGCGCAGCGGGACACGGACGATCTCCGTTCCGTCCTCTTCCAGTGCGATGATCGTCTCGCCGCGATGCGCCCATCGCGGCACGACCCTCTCGGTGGATCCGAACAGCCCCATCAGGCCGGCCAGTTCGGCGTCCGCCTCCCGATAGGCCTTGATCGCGTCGTTGACGCCCGGTCCGAACATCTGGTCCAGGAAACCCGCCGGCGCGTGGATCGGCGGAATGTAGTAGACATTCGGTTCGAGGCCGAACTGCGGAAACAGCGGCAGCGCGATCTTCTTCACGTGGACCAAGTAGTCGATCGGATTGTCCGGCCGCGCCTCCTCGGGCTTCGAGATCCAGCCGGCGAGACGGATCTTGCCGATGCAGTTCACGAAGCACTGCGGCTGCAGGCCCTGCTCGATCTTCGGGTAGCACGCGATGCACTTCTCGGACGTGCCGGTCATCGGGTTGAAGAAGACCTTCTTGTATGGGCATGCCTTGACACATTCCTGATAGCCGCGGCAGCGTCCCTGGTCGAGCAGGACGATCCCGTCCTCGGGCCGCTTGTAGATCGACGCACGCGGACACGACGCGAGACAGGCCGGGTAGGTGCAGTGATTGCAGATCCGCGCGAGGTAGAAGAACCACGTCATGTGCGGCACCTGCAGGTCGGCGCCGTTCTCGATGCGGCCGGCGCAGTCGTCTTCGCCCACGTTCGGGTGCGCGAAGTCCACGTCGTCGGGCCGCCAGCCCAGTGCACGTTCGCCAGGACGCGCTGCCTCGAAGATTGTGCGTCCCTCGTACCGGCGGCCGTTCCACGTCTGCGGTCCCAGCTCACCGAGCAGGTTCACGTCCCAGCCGAGAGGGTAGAACCCGTACGGCTTGGTCTCGACGTTGTTCCACAGCATGTATTCCTGTCCCTTGCCGGACGTCCACGTCGTCTTGCACGCCAGCGTGCAGGTCTGACAGGCGATGCACTTGTTGATGTCGAACACCGCGGCGAACTGACGCCGGGGGCGAGACTCCGGATACCAGTAGGACATCTCGCGGCCGATCTGCCAGTTGTAGACCCTCGCCATCGCGTCCCTCCAGTAGCTACGTCTTCGTCCCCGGCGCCTTGTTCACGACGAAAGAGCCGGCCAGGTATTGCTGCATGCGATCGCTCTCGTAGCGCGGCCGGAAGCCGAGCGCCGCCGGACGCCACAGCCCCTTGCCGTCGTAGCCGCCCGGCTCCGCCTTCGTGATCTTCACGATCGATTCGCGCGGCGCACCGGTGGGGCAGTGGACGTCGGGCAGGAAGCCCGTGCCGATCTCCTGCCCGAACAGTCCCTTGCGCACGAGCGAATCGGTCATCCAGGTGGGCTTGAGCCAGCCGCGCGTCGCGGACTGGTGCGAGCCGGAGCGGAACATCGCCTGGTAGTTGGTGCGCGGGTTCTTTGCCAGTCCGTCGGGCCGCGACTTGCGTCCCTCGACCGATCCGGGCGTCGCCCCGTACATGTTGAACCACATGCGCGTGACGCCCCGCGGCGTGCCGGGGTAGTAGCGGGCCCGGCAGAGCAGCCGCGAGAACTCGTAGTCGCGCCTGTTCTGCTGCCATCCGCGGAACGGACGATCGCTCGGATCCGAGTCGATCCAGACGTAGTCGCCGTCGTCGATGCCGAGGTCCTTCGCGTCGGATGGGTGGATGTCCACGTACCCCTCGCCGACGTAGGGCGCCCGCCGGTCCCGTCGGTAGAGGTCGCCGAAGGGGCCGAAGAGCACCGCGATCATGTCCGTGTCGATCGGCATCGTGTGCGCTCCGTGCCGGTATTTGGGCGTGTGAAAGACGAAGCGGTACCCGTCGGCGGCCAGTGGATGCGGCGACGTCTTCGTTTCGGCCCAGGTCTTGACGACGTTGCGGCCCTGGCGGACCTCGCACGACTGATCGCCGGGGGCGACGCCGTAGCGGTCTGGGCCAGCCGGTCTGATGGCCTCGTGTTGGGGCGCGACGATGACGTTCGGCTCGTAGAACGTGGAATCGACCGGCTCGCGGTGAACGGGGAGGTTCTCGCCCGCCTCGATGAACTCGTCTTCTTCCCTGTAGAACTCGAGCCGGCCGCTCTTGGTGTACCAGGGCCGCGAATCGGTGACCTGCTCGTAGCCGACGGCCTTCGGCGAGGTGCGGTTCATCATGATCGCCGGGATGCCCTGCTTCGCCTTCGCCTCGAGGTCGCGGATGTCAAACCCCTTCGTGTTCGACGAGTGATCGAGGATCCGCTGGAGGTACACGTCGGTGCGCTGCTGCTTGACGAAGGTCCAGCAGTCGGCGAAGCGCCGATCGCCGGTCTGCTGCGCGAGGTTGGCGCCGACCTTGGCGAGCACCTCGATGTCGCCGACGGTGTTGAAGATTCGCGGCAGCGGCGTGCGCGGAAAAATGGTCAGGAAGGGGTTGGTGACCGAGGCGCACATGTCCGGATGCTTGAGCTCGGCCCAGGAGTCCACGCCGAAGACGACGTCGGCCCACTCGCACGACGTGGACCACCACCACTCGTTGACGGCGATCATTTCGATCTTCGGCAGGACGTTGACGACCGTGTTGTAGTGCCACTTGACGTTGCCGAGGATCGAGTTCGCGTTGGCGAACCACATCGATTTCGTGGGGGTCGGGATGTGGGTGCTCCCGGTCAGCAGCCTGTTGCCGACGCGCAGCGGATGATCCTCGTGGTTGTAGTAGTGGGCGGACTCGGCGCGCCAGTACTGCCGCGGGCGCGCCGGTTTGTGCGGATCCAGCTCGAGGTCGAACGGGTTCTCGTTGATGTACTGCGGCGCGCCGTTGAAGAGCGCGACACGGTAGTTGCCCGCATAGGAGCCGACGTTACCGCCGATCCGGCCGACGTTGCCCGTCAGAGCCGCGAGCAGGAAGACCGTTCGGTCCTTGTTGTCGTTGTTGAAGAACTGGTTCGGGCCCATCCCGAGCGCGAAGAGCGTGGTGCCCGGCTGCGACGCGACGTGCCGGGCGAGCCGTTCGATCGAGTCGGAAGGCGCCCACGTCAGCTCCTCGACCGTCTTCGGGTCGAAGTGCGCGGCGTATTCCTTCACGAGATCGAAGACCGGACGGCAGCGGATCCTGGAACCGTCCTTCATCGTGACTTCGATCGTCCCCTCGAGCAGCGGCTCGCCGACGGTCGACTTCACGCCGACGGCGTCGCGGGTGAGTGCGCGAGGCGCGCCTGCGGCGCGATCCCAGTACACGAAGTCTCCCCACTGCTCGCGCAGCCGTTCGGGAATCAGGATGTCGTCCTGCGCGCCGGGCGCCGGCGCGCGCTCTCCCGCCTTCAGCACGCGGGTCTGGTTCCCGAGCGGCGCCTGTGCGCCGCCGAACACGTCGGCCGCCCGCACGTACTTCAGCGTGTCCATCCGGACGAGGATCGGCAGATCCGTCCAGCGCCGCACGTAGTCGGCGTCGTAGAGGCGCTCGCGCAGGATCACGTGGGCCAGTCCGAGCGCCAGCGCCGGCGTCGTGCCGGGCCGCACCACGATCGCCTCGTCTGCCTTCGTCGAGGTAGCGGAGTACTCGCAGGCGATGACGACGATGCGGGTGCCTTTGAGGCGGGCTTCGGTGAGCCAGTGCGCGTCCGGCATCTTGGTGGTGATCCAGTTCATTCCCCAGACGACCACCGTCTTCGCGTGCTCGACGGCGTGCAGATCGAACTCGACCGTCTGCTGGCCCGTGACCATCGGGTGCCCGGGCGGGAGGTCCGTGTGCCACGAGTAGTTGTCGAAGCCGCGTGCGCCCAGCGCCTGGTCCGGACCGACGCCGCGGATCCGCGCATCCAGCAGCGCCATCGAGTTGGCCAGGCGGTACATGCCGAACACGCGCGTCATGCCCAGCAGCGGCATGCCACCGCGGAACTTCAATACCTGCGTGCCGGCGCCCTGGGTGGCCTTCACGCACTCCTCGTCGTAGTGCTGTGCCAGCAGCCGCTTCTGGCCTTCCTCACCGGTGTAGGTCTCGGCGATGTTCGTGAGCGTCGCGGCCACGAGGGATGCCGCCTCGTCGTGCGACACGCGCAGCCATTCGTCGCGGCCGCGCTGGAAGTACTCGGCCGGCGGCCGGCCGTCCGCCCCGCGCGGATACCCGTCGTCGTGCCATCGCTTGAAGCCGGCCCGGACCTGGCAGTGGCTC
>DATIEW010000141.1:0-4535 GCA_035455585.1 Vicinamibacterales bacterium
GGTTGCCTACGACGGCACCTTGCGGGTCGAGTGCCACAGCGCCGGCCGCACCGCCAGTGGCGATCTCTACCAGCGCCCGGTCGTCATCCTCCCGATTCCGATCCCCGTGCCGCCGCTTCCCGGACCGATCGGGCCGATCCCGCAGCGACCGATCCTGCTGAGCGGTCCGAGCCCGGCCAACGGCATCCCAATTCTCGCGCGCTCCCGCTATCGCTACTATGTCCGGGTCACGCAGCTCCCCGAGTTCTTCCACATTGGTGCGAGCTTCACGCTCGGTTTCGAGCTGTGGCGGTTCACCGCGCCGAACAGCTGGGTGCTCGAGTCGACGCTGACCGCACGGATGACCCGGATGACGGCACCGAGCGGCTATCCGTCACCGTCCGACTACGCCGAAGGCGACGTCAGGAACGCGGGCGGCACGGTCGTCGGGCGCCTGACGATGGGCTGGCTGTCGAGCCGTTTCCGCCGCTGCACGGTCGAGATCGACACGGTCAACGGATCGGAGCAGCCCACCACCAGCGGTGTCGGTCACACCTGGCAGTCGGTGATGGATGCGATCGGCTGGCAGGTCAACCTGCAGCTCAGCGACACCAACGTTGCGGAGGCGAGCGGCGCTTCCTGGTCGAACGCGGAGATGCACGCGGCGATGCTTGCCCGGCGGTCCGCCACCAACCTCGACACGGAGTGGCGCTATCACGTGCTCGCGGTGAAGAACATCGATTCCACGCCGCGCGGCATCATGTACGACGTCGGCGGCACCGACTCGAACAGCGTGCCGCGCGAGGGCGTCGGCATCGCCTCGCACTGGACCATCGACCCGACCTGGGGCACGGTGGCCGGTCAGCGGTTCGGCACGGCACCCGCACCCTACTTCCGTACCGCGGTGCACGAGCTCGGCCACGCCATGGGCCAGTTCCACAACTTCGCCGATCTCGGCTTCATGTGCACGAGCGACGTCATCGCCAACGCCGGCACGGCCACGACCCCGTTCCCCAGCAACATCCAGTGGTCGTTCCATCCCGACAACCTGAAGCAGCTCCGCCACTACCCGGACCCCTTCGTCCGGCCGGGCAGTGTCGCGTTCGGCGGTGCCTCGACGGCCACGCCGCCGATCACGCCCACGGATCTCGAGGTCGATGTCGGCGGCCTCGTGCTCGAGGTGAGCCCGCTGCTTGCCGAGGTGCCGCTCGGCGCGCCGGTCCGGGTCGGCATCACTCTCGTCAATCGCGGTGAGCACCCGATCCGGGTCCCGGCGAACCTGAGCCTGAAGGGCGAGTTCGTGCGGGGCGAGGTGGTCGACCCTGCGGGCATCGCGCGATCGTTCCGGACCGTCGTTCACTGCGTCGAGGACCATCCCTTCGTGCAGCTCGATCCGGGCGAGTCGATCGCCGACTCGATGACGTTGATGCGCGGCGCCGAGGGCGCCCTCTTCGGCAGCCCGGGTGTGCACGAGGTCAAGGTCGAGGTGCACTGGGACTGCGACGAGATGGTCGCGCGGGTCGCAGGCAGCGCCACGGTCATGGTGACCGCCGCGGTGACTGCCGGGCATGCGGCCGCGGCCCATAAGGTGCTGAAGACGCCGGACGCGCACCTCGTGCTGGCGATCGGCGGCGATCACCTCGAGGAGGGCATCGAGGCGATCGAGGCTGCCCTCGGGGAGCCCGTCCTGCGCCGGCACTTCGCCGTGATCGAGGCCAAGCGTCTGGCGAAGCGGTTCGGCAAGCGCAAGCCCGACATGAAGGCCGTGGCGGCGCTCGTCGACGACGCTGCGGTGATGAGCGGGATGGAGGCGGCCAAGATGGTGACCGCGCTCAAGGCGAGCGGCGTCGAGGGCGAGCCGGTCAAGGCCGTCGCCAAGACGCTCAAGAGCAGGGCCAAGAGGCTGGCGCTGCCGAGCGACGCGAAGACCGCGCTGGACGCGCTGTGACGCGAGGCGGTGGCGCGGCCTCGATCGCGGTCGCGCTACCGCTGCTTCTCGGGTTGGGTGCGGGCGTCGGGCCCGCACCCGCCTTTGCTACCGAAGGAGGTCTCATGGCGGACACGGACCCGAAGCTGCTGGGGGCGTGGGACAAGACGGCCGACGACGCCTGCGCGGCGCAGTATGCGGCGCATCTGCGGTTCGAGCCGAGCGGCCTCTATTTCGGCACCACCGAGCCGCCCGGTGGCTTTACCTGGTGGGACGGCGGCACCTGGCGGGTCGCTGCGCCGGGCCGCCTGAGCCTCGCGACCGCCAACGATGCGGTCGTGACCTACGACTACGACGCCACGGGCGACCGGCTCACGATTACCGACGCATCGGGCTGTCAGGTCACCTATCGCCGGCCGTAGCCGGGGCTCCCGGCCGTCACCCGGGAATCAGCGCGAGCACGCGCAAGGGGCTGCCCGAGCCGCGCGCGATCTTGAGCGGGGCGGTGATCAGGATGGCACCCGTCGGCGGCAATTGATCGAGGTTGCATAAGGACGCGAGGCCGAACTTGCCGGCACCGTGCATCAGATTGTGCGCGGGAAAGGCCGGCTCGAAACCGAACGCCTGGCCGTGGTCGGTGCCGACCGCCTCGACGCCGAAGCCGTTGACCGCGCGCTCCTCGACCAGGAAGCGCACGGCCGCAGCGCTCGGCCCCGGCGTGTGCGGGCCGTCGTCCTTGAGGTTGAGGAATGCCGCAGGCTCCGTGCGCTTCGACCAGTCGGTCCGCATCAGGACCCAGGCGCCCTTCGGGATCCGCCCGTGGCGCGTCTCGAACGCCTCGATGTGGGCGGGCTCCATGACGAACCTCTCGTCCGCCGCCGCCTCCTTGGAGCAGTCGATCACGCAGGCGGGTGCCACGAAACGCTGCACGGCGATCGTGTCGGTGAAGCCGTCGGCGTAATCCTTGCCGGTGATCCAGTGCGCGGGCGCATCGAAATGCGTTCCGGTGTGCTCGCCGCAGGCGATGTTGTTCCAGTACCAGGCCGGCCCGCGCTGATCGTAGTGCGAGATCTCCTCGATCCGGAACGGGCTGGAGGGGGCGAACTCCGGCGGCAGCTGGATCACCGGGGTCTCCGGTCGGAGCGTCTGGCTGAGATCGACCACCCGCACGCCGCCGCTGCCAAGCGCCGCCGCGAGCTGCCCCAGGATGTCGCTGCTCATCTTCGTTCCTCCCTGGTGTTGGTGAGCCGTACGGCCGTGGTCACGCGCCGAGCGCAAAGCCTTCGTAGCCGTTCGCCGCCACCTCGGCGCATTTCTGCACATACGGTGGGACGCCGATATAGGGCATGAAGACGCGCGGTTTGCCGGGCACGTTGGCGCCGATGTACCAGGAGTTGCAGGACGGGAACAGGGTGGCGTTGGCCACCGCGTTGACGTGCGCGACCCACTCCTCCTCGGCCGCGCGGGTCGCCTCGATCCGGCCAAGCCCGCGCGCGCGGAGATGCCCGATGGCATCCGCGATCCACTCCACGTGCTGCTCGATCGACGGCAGCATGTTGCTGAGCACCGAGGGGCTGCCCGGGCCGGTGATCGTGAAGAGGTTCGGAAAGCCCGCGATCGCGACGCCGAGATAGGTCCGCGGGCCCGCCGCCCATTTCTCCCGTAGCGTCCGGCCGCCCGCGCCGCGGATGTCGATCCTGAGCAGCGCGCCGGTCATGGCATCGAACCCGGTCGCGAAGACGAGCGCATCGACCTGGTGCTCCTCGCCCCCGACCCTGACGCCGCGCTCGGTGACCCCCTCGATCGGCGCCTTGCGGAGGTCGATCAGCGTGACGTTCGCGCGGTTGAAGGTCTCGTAGTAGCCGATGTCGACGCAGAGCCGCTTGCAGCCGACCACGGACCTCGGCGAGAGCGCGTCGGCCACGGCGGGGTCGCGGACCGCGGCCCGGATCTTGCCGCGGATGAACTCCGCTGCGGTGTCGTTCGCCTGCCTATCGACCAGGAGGTCGACGAACGAGCCGATGAAGCCGAGGCCGCCCCGCTCCCAGCGCGCCTGATACTCGCGCTCCTGCTCCACAGAGCTGACCGCCGAGGCCGGCAGCGGGTTGATCGGGTAGAGCAGGCCGGTCCGCCCCTGCCTGGCGCGCGCCCGCAAGGCCGCGTAGTTCGCCTTGACCTCGCGCTGCGCCTCCCGGTCCAAAGGCGCGTTCTGCGCCGGCACCGCATAGTTCGGGGTGCGCTGGAAGACGAAGAGCTGCCGCGCCTGCCGCGCGATCAGCGGGATCGCCTGGATCCCCGACGAGCCGGTCCCGATCACGCCGACCCGGAGAAGTGTGAAGTCGACCCCCTCATGCGGCCAGTCGCCGGTGTGGTAGGCCCTGCCCTCGAACCGCTCGACGCCTTCGATGTGCGGCCGGTTGGGCGACGACAGACAGCCGGTCGCCATAATGCAGAAGGTCGCGGCCATCTCGGCGCCATCCGCAGTCAAGATCCGCCAGCGCCCGGCCGCCTCGTCGAAGCTCGCGGACGTCACCCGCGTATCGAACTGGATGTCACGGCGCAGTTCGAACCGGTCGGCGACGTGGTTGGCGTAGCGCAGGATCTCCGCCTGGGTGGCGTAGCGCTCGCT
>DATIEW010000142.1:0-2336 GCA_035455585.1 Vicinamibacterales bacterium
ACTGGTCGTTTCTGCGGTTTCTGCTTCCCGCATTTCCGGCGATGCTCGCGCTGGTTGCTGCCGGGTTGCTGAGAAGCCTGACCTGGCCGAGCAGCTGGCTGCGAACGTGGGCTGTTGTGCTCATTCTCATGCCGTTCCTCGCATTTCGCATCGGACGGCCTATCACCCTAGGTATCTTTGGCGTCTGGCAGGTCGAGCGGCGCTACGTGGATACGGGAACGTATGTTCGCCTCAACATGCCTGAGAACGCGGTCTTCCTGAGCATGCAGCAGAGCGGCAGCCTGCGTTACTATGCCGACCGCCTGACCATCCGCTGGGACTACCTCGAGCCCGAGTGGCTCGATCGATCCATCGACGTCCTGAAGGACCTCGGGCTGAAGCCGTACTTTCTGCTCGAAGAACCCGAGGAGAGCTACTTCCGCGGGCGATTCTCCGCGGCCAGCAGGCTGGGATCACTCAATTGGAAGGCCCACGTCCAGTTGGCAACCGATCCGGTCGTCAGAATCTACGACCCCGATGGCGCCCGGCGGTAGTATGGTGTGTCCGAAATAGCTTGGCATTCCGCCGCCGCTGCATCCCTGTTTGGCTTTCATTGCTCGGCGAGCGACTATTCCTGATATTCTCGCGCCTCACGCCTTGCCAGCGATTCCGTTTTCGACTCCGCCGATCTCCAAGTCCCCTGAGATCCCCTACACATCTCCTGACCTCCTGATCTCCTGTGCTCCTCTCCGTGATCTCCGCCCTCCTGATCTTCGGCGATCCATCTCACGCTCCTGATCTCT
This sequence comes from Vicinamibacterales bacterium, assembly GCA_035455585.1. Classification (GTDB taxonomy): domain Bacteria; phylum Acidobacteriota; class Vicinamibacteria; order Vicinamibacterales; family 2-12-FULL-66-21; genus DATIEW01. The sequence continues at coordinate 783 of DATIEW010000142.1, forward strand.
CACTGCCGGAGCGTCACGACAGGATCGATTCGCGCGGCGCGCAGGGCCGGATTCCCCGCTCCGAGCGCGGCGGCGGCCATCAGCAGCGCGCCGATTGCGACCGGGACGAATGGATCGAGCGCCAGCAGCCCGAACGTGTGGGCTCCGAGCCAGCGTGCCAGCCCCGCCGATGCCGGCACACCCAGGGCGGCCCCGAGAGCTACCGGCCAGGCGACTGCACGGAGCACGAGGCGCGCAAGGGACCGTGGCGCGGCTCCGAGCGCCATCCGGATTCCGATCTCGCGAGTCCGGAGCGCGACCACAGACGCAGCGAGGGCGTACATGTCGGCGGCGGCGAGTCCCAGCGCGACGAGCGCCAGGGCCGCAAGCAGCCAGGCGATCGTCATCAACGGGGCAAGCGAATCGTCTACCTCTTGACGGAGCGTATAGGTTCGAAGGGGAGGAGGACCCGGCTCGACGCTTCGGAGCGCAGCGACGAGCGGGCGGGCCAGCGTCTCCGGCCGCCCCGTGCCGGCTCGAAGGACGAGCGTCATCGAACGGGCTGCCGTCTGCGCGTGCGGCAGGTAGATGGTGGGCCTCGGTCCACCGTCGTACCAGTTCAGCCGGACGTCCTCCACGACGCCAACCACCCGCCACCGCGACCCGTCGTCGATCGCGAGGACGCGCCCGAGGGGCTCACGATCGCCCCAGACCCGGTTCGCGAGCTGTCTGCTCACGAGCGCTACGCGGCTGGCGGCGGAGGTATCGCTGTCGAGGAACGCCCGACCGCTGACGATTGGCACTCCCAAGGCCGCCAGTCCGCGGGGGTCGGCAATCTGAACGTCGGCAGTCGGAGCCGGGGTGCCGGCCGCGGGCGGCTCGTCCGTGGACCACACGCCCAGCGTCGGGCTCGGGACGTTGCTCGCCGGGGCGTTCCGGACCAGCCCGGCGAGATCGACGCCGTAGAGCGTTCCCCCCGCTGCGGCCGCTCGTTCGAAGAACGACACGACGTCCGTATCGGAGGGGAACTGATGTGGCGGTGCATTGGTGCGCGCGAGCAGCACGTGATCGGGATCGAAGGCGCCGAAGGCGCTGCGCACCTGCCCGAGCCCTCCGTGGAAGAGCACTGCCGCCGACAGAAGCATGATGGACACGCATGCCTGGATCGCGAGGGCAGCCTCGCGTCCGCGGCCGGAAGCCCTGCCAACGGTGCGGCCGTCAGCCGCGATCGAGGCGACGAGGTTCCCACGCGCGCCGCGGACGCCGGACCAGACGCCTATGCCGACGCCAATCGCGGCCGCGATGCACCACGTGGTCATCGCCAGCGAAGCGTCGGGCCGCACCGCGTCCCACCCGGCGATCCACTTCGCGATGCCGGGCGGCACGCCGCGCCGGACGAGCGGTATCGTCCAGCCCGTCGCGACGACGGCGAGCAGTCCGGCGCACACGGACAGTGTCACCGCTTCAATCACGTAGGGCCGGATGACGCGACGAAAGCTGGCGCCGAGCGCCGTTCGCACGGCCGCTTCCGAACGGCTGTCGATCACGTTGACCGTCATGATGGTCACCGAGTTG
>DATIEW010000143.1:0-2561 GCA_035455585.1 Vicinamibacterales bacterium
CCCGTTCGTTCAGCCGCGGCACGATCGTCTCGCCGAGGAACAGGACCCCGAGCGTGAGCGCGAGGCCGAACGCGACCAGCGGCATCGTGATCCGGTACAGGCTCAGTCCGCTCGACTTCATCGCGGTCAGCTCTCCATGCCGGCCCAGCTCGCCGATCGAGATGATCGTGGCGACGAGCACTGCCATCGGCAGCGTCAGGAGCGTGTTGTACGGCATCTGGAGCAGGTAGTAGCGGCCGACCGTGGCCCACGGCGCGTCGTGGTCCAGGTACACGTCCACGTGATCCATGAGATGAATCAGGACGAAGATCACGGTGAGGGCGAGGAGAGCGATCGACAGCGCGCCGAGGAAGCGCCCCATCACGTAGCGGTCGAGGCGCCGCGCGAACAGCATCAGGCCGCCTCGGCCACCGGCGGCGCTTCATGGACGCGGCCACCCAGCCAGCGGGGCCACCAGCGCGGGACCCGCCACCGCCGGCCGGCGGTCTCGCGCGCGGTGCGCCGCAGGAGCCACAGACCGAACGCGAAGAACACGATGTTCGAGATCCACATTCCGAGCCACGGCGGCAGCAGCCGACGGTCGGCCAGGTTCTCGCCTCCGGTGAGCGCCAGATAGTAGAAGACGAAGACGAGCGTGCTCATCCCCATCGCGAAGCCGAGCCCGCCTCGTCGGGCTCGAACGCCCATGGGAGCTCCGATCAGAACGAATACGAAGCACGCCACCGGGATCGCATACTTCTTGTGGTACTCGACGAGGAACTTGTTCCGCTGCCGCGCCGCGTAGTCGATCCCGTCGTTGATCCGCTCCACCATCGATACGCGGTAGCGCTGCTCGTCGAGCGCGCGGTCGAAGCCCATGTCCCGCGACTGGACGATGGCCGGAGCCAGGCTGTCCGTGCGCTCGAGAGAGGCGATGGAATCGATCGCCGCGAGCGTCAGCGTGTCGTCGAACAGTCCCGCCACGTGTCGTTCCGCGGCGCGCTCCAGCTCCCGCCGCGCCGCCCCGATCTTCTGTTCTTCCGCGCGGACATTCTGCATCAATGTCTCGAGGTTCATCTCGCGGTCGCTCCGCATCCCGGCCAGCTCGGCCGCGCGCTCGATCTTCGTCCCCACGCCCCTCAGGACCAGACGCTGCTGGGCGAAGCCGAGCCGCTCGTACTCGCCGATGGTGGCGACATTCCGGTTGTGAACCGTTCCGTGCCAGAGCGTCATCACGGCGTCCTCTCCGTTCGCGGTGTAATCCATCCGCCCCGAATCGGCGAGGATCGTGCGCTGCACCTGCAGGTCCGTCGTGTCGAAGATCCGGACCCCGTACATCATGTTCGTGGTACGATCGATACGGTCGGGAAGGATGCGGTACTCGCCCAAACCGGTCGGATCCACGATCCGTTTTTCCTGCAGGACGACCGTCGGCTTGGCGCGCTGGATCTCCATCATGAGCTGGCTCAGCCGATGATTGCTCTCGGGAAGCACGTTGTCGTTGAACCAGAAGGTGATCAGAGTGAGCGCGATCGCCGCGCCTACGGTCGGCGTCAGGAGCTGGTGGAACCCGACGCCGTTCGCCTGGATGGCGGTGATCTCGTTGTCGCCCGCCAACCGCCCGAACGCGGCCATCGTGGCCACCAGCACCGCCATCGGAATCGTGATCGCCACCGACAGGGGGATCGACAACACGAACACCTGGACGATGACCTCCGCCCCGAGCCCCTTTCCGGCGAGATTCTGGAACTGCCGGGCGACCTGGTTCATCAGCATGATGAACGTAAAGACGGTGAGGGCGAACGCGAAGGGTCCGAAATGCTCGCGAAGGGCGTAGGTGGACAGCGTCCGGGCGCTGAACCACTCGCGCCAGCGGCTCATGATGACGCGGCCGTCACGGCTTGCCCCCGGGGGGGTGGGACCTATATTGAGGCACTCTCTGCCGACTCTCCTATCCTGAATCCGGAACGAAGGTTACGCCGTTTTCCCGTGGGCAGGTCGCAGGCCAAGCTAACCCTCGCTTCGGACCGTCACAAGCGACAACTGGCGAGTCCTGTTACCCCGGAATGACGCGATCCGCTCCCCTCCTCGCCGGCCGCTTCGGCCTCGCGGCCGCGGCCCTCGCCGTCGCGCTCGCATGGGCCGGGGATGCGTCCGCCCAGGAGATCCTCCACCCGCGCCGGCCCGCGATTACGTTCCGTCCCGCCCCGTTGGGAAACGAGCTGGCCGTGATGCGTCAGGACGTGACGGTGGCCTTCGACCCGCGACTCGGGGTGGTGACCGATCGGCGCCGGCCCTACGAGGAAATCACGGGACAGCGCCTCCCGGTCGTCGACGGCGCCGATCTGCAGGATTTCCTGGCGGCCGATCGCGCGCGCCTGCGCTCGCGGCTCTGGACGGCGACCATCGCCGAGCGGCTGTCGGGTCGACAGAGGGAGGCCGAGGGCCTGATCCCGGAGCTCGAGAACCCGCTCAAGGTTCCCGCGCCCCTGGCCCGCGTCTTCGGCGAGGGATCGGACTTCGACGTGGAGGGCAAGCTCCACCTCAGCGCCATCGGCTCCCGCGCGACGCAGAACCCGGAC
>DATIEW010000144.1:0-2421 GCA_035455585.1 Vicinamibacterales bacterium
CGACGCCGTCGGATGAACACCGGTGGATGGTCTTCGGCGTCGACTTCACCACCGGCCGGGTGCTGTGGCAGCGCGAGGCACATCGCGGCGCGCCGCCACAGTCGCGACACCTGAAGAACCGCTACGCGTCCGAGACGCCGACGACCGACGGTGAGCGCGTGTATGCGCTCTTTGGCAACATCGGCCTCTTCGCTTTCACGATGGACGGCACGCCGGTGTGGCAGCGGACGTGGCCCGCGCGCGCGACGCGGTACGGCTGGGGCACGGCGGCATCGCCGGTGCTCCATGCGGGCCGCCTCTACGTGCTCGACGACAACGACGAACAGTCGTCGCTCCTGGCGCTCGACGCCCGCACGGGCACGGACGTGTGGCGGGTCGAGCGCGCGCGAGAGACGAACTGGGCCACGCCGTTCATCTGGCGCCACGCCCAGCGAACGGAAATCGTCGTCTCGGGGACTCACGGCGTGCAGTCCTACGACCTCGACGGCAAACGGCTCTGGACACTGCGCGGCATGTCCAGCATCGTCATCCCGACGCCGTTCGAGAGCGGCGGGCTGCTGTATTTGGCGTCGGGTTACGTCGGCGACCAGGTCCGCCCCGTTTACGCAATCAAGCCCGGTGCGAGCGGCGACATCACGTTGAGCCCCGGAGAGACGAGCAACGCGTTTGTGGCATGGTCGCTGCCGCAGGCGGGGCCGTACAACCCATCGCCGATCGTGTACGACGGGCTCTACTACACGCTGCTCGACCGCGGGTTCTTCACCGCGCACGACGCGCGCACGGGAGCGGAGGTGTACGGCCGGCAGCGGATCGATCCCGCGGGCGTCGGATTCACTGCGTCACCCTGGGCGGCCGGCGGCCGCCTCTACGCGATCAGCGAAGACGGGGACACGTATGTGATCAAAGCGGGGCCGAAATACGAGCTGCTGGCGAAGAATTCGCTCGGCGAGATGACGATGGCGACGCCGGCGATCGCGCACGGGAACCTCATCGTGCGAACGGCAGAACGGCTCTATCGGATTGGTCGGAAGTAGCTCATGAGCATCCCTGCATCAGCGGTTCCCCCCGGCGATCGTCTCACCCGTTTCGCGACGCTGGTCGGAAGCCTGATCCCGGACGCGATGTCGACTTCGATCGCTCTCCTCGTCCTGGTGGCGGCGTCGGCGCTGGCGATGGGCAATACCGCGGCCGAGACGATGGGCGCGTACTATCGCGGTCTCTGGATGTTGCTGCCGTTCACGATGCAGATGACGCTCATCCTTGTGCTCAGCTCCAGCCTGGGCGCGTCGCCCTTCTTCAGGCGCGCGATCATCTCGCTGTCGCGTCTGCCCACGACCACGACCGGCGTGCTGGCGGCCTCTATCGTGCTGACGGCAGCGCTCGCCTACTGCTTCTGGGGACTGGGGGTCACCCTGGGGCCGCTCATCGCTGTCTACTTCGCCCGCGAGGCCGAGAAGAAGGGGTTGCCGGTGGACTTCCCGTTTCTCCTCGCCACCACAGGCGCCGCCAACGCGGTGTGGCAGTTCGGGTTCTCCGCGAGCGCGCCGCTGCTCATGAACACGCCCGGCAACTTCCTGGAGAAGACAACCGGCCTGATGCCGCTCCGCACCACAATTTTCGCGCCGGCGACGCTACTGTTCGTGGCCGGATTTCTCGTCGCGCTGCTGGCGACGGCGCGCCTGCTCCTGCCTCGCCACCCGCGGCCGATCTCCCGCTTTCCCGACGCCTGCCGGCTCGCAGAGGGGGCATTGCCCGCCGGTGTCCCCGACGTGGGCGAACGTCCGCTCCCGGAGAGTGTCTCGGAGCGAATCGAGGGCAACCCGTTCCCGACCGCAGTGCTCGCCGCTGTGCTGGCCGGCTGGCTCGTGTACCACGTCGTGGTCATGAAGGGCGGTCTCGAGCTCAATTCGCTCAATACCATGCTGCTGCTGCTCTGCCTGGTGTTTCACAAAAACGTTCGCACCTTCTCGAGGACACTCCCCGCGGCCGTCGTGGCCGCCTGGCCGGTGGTGGTGCTCTATCACATGTACGCCGGCGTGGCGGGGTTGGTCCAGTACACGACGGTCGGCGACACGCTAGGCTCGTTCTTCGCCTCGATCTCGAACCAGCTCACGTTCCCGCTCCTGACGGCGGTGTCGGCGTCGCTGGTGTCGATTTTCGTCCCCTCGAGCGGCGGACAGTGGGTGATCCAGGGGTTCATCACCGCGAAGACGGCAGCGGCCGTGGGCGTGACCGCGCAACGCGGCCTGCTCGCGCTGAGCATCGGCGACCACATGGGCAACCTGCTTTCGCCCTTCTGGGTGGTGGTTTCGGCGGGTGTCGCGCGCGTCGACTTCCGGGAATTCATCGGCTACAACGTGGTCTACGCCGCGTTGTGGTTCGCCCTGGGCGTGCTCTGCTTCACGTTCCTGCCCGCCTGAC
>DATIEW010000145.1:0-3546 GCA_035455585.1 Vicinamibacterales bacterium
TGCGGACCGAAGACGAGAAGATCGACCGGGTCAGCCTGCGTCACGGCTCGCGCTCAGCCCCGCTCGGCTCTGCTGCGCGGCGTTCCGAACAGCGGCGTCATCGAGCCTCAACTGCGATTGTACGTGATCGCGTATCGCCTCGACGCACACGGGCTCAGCCGACGCGCCGGCGGCAACCACCCTCGAAGACGTGATTCTCGGCCGGATTCGGGAGCTGCAGCGGTCCGCACGAAGCGCATTATCTCACGCCCCTCCGGTGCCGCCCGTGCCCAACCTAACCACCTGCCGGGATCCCCAATCTAATCTCACGTGGGGCCCGCGCACCCCGCCGTAGCCGTGTCCGCCTTCACGCGAAGCGCTCCGGCGAGACCTCGCCGAAGGCCTGGCAGAGGCGGGGCGGAGGCTGGCCGGCCCGTGGGCGTGCTGTGCACGTCTAATAGTGAGGCCTGGTGTGGATTGGGAGAGCCGGCCGCAAACAGATGCGGCGGGCTGGTCGTATTAGCTGAGGAACCATGCATTACGCTCACTCGCTGCCGTTCGTCACACTGATCCTGGCCATGTCGGTGATGCCGGCCGGGCAGACGTTCACCCAACCCCCCAGGGATCCATCCGCGACGCAGTCCCAGACTCCCGTGGGAACGGGCAGCCTTTCCGGGACCGTGGTCGTGGCCGGCAGCGGCCAGCCGGCCCGCCGGGCCCGGGTCACCCTTTCAGGCTCGGAACTCCGAGGCAGTCGCACCGTGACGACGGATGAGCTTGGGAGGTTCGTATTCCCCGGGCTTCCGGCCGGCCGGTTCACGTTGAGAGCTACCAAGCCCGGCCACATCACCGTGACGTACGGGCAGCACCGCCCTGGAATCGGAGCTGGAACGGCCATCCAACTCACCGACAAGCAGCGCGTCGAAGTCCAGCTCCAGATCCCGCGTGGCGGGGTGATCACCGGCACCGTGCTCGACGAGCACGCCGAGGCGATTCCCGGAACCCCGGTCCGCGTCATGCGCTACGTCATGCAGAGCGGTCAGCGGACTTTGCAGCAGGCAGGCAACGGCTCCACGGACGATCGGGGAATCTACCGCATCTACGGACTGCAGCCCGGCGAGTACATCGTCGCAGCCGTGCCGCGTAACACCCAGCAGCGTGTGATCTTCGAGCGCGCTCAGGCGGAACTCCAGACGGCGCTCCAGCAGCGGGCAGAACTGGCAGGCCGCGGGAACCTGGCGCAGGCGGAACTCGTCATGGAGCGGCTCAGCGCGCTTGGCGTCACTGCCGGACAGCCGGACGACGACGTCGTGGAGGGGTACGCCCCGGTCTATTATCCCGGCACGACGGCGCCGGCAAGCGCCGCGACCGTGCTCGTGGGCGTCGCCGAGGAAAAGGTCGGCGTCGATTTCCAGCTTCAACTGGTCCCGGTCGCACGCGTGGAGGGCGTGGTGGTGGCATCGAGCGGACCGACCCCGCGGAACGTGCAGATCACGCTCCTCAACGTGGGCCACGACGTGCCGGGCCTGGGCAACTCGACGGCCAGGTCCGATGCCGAAGGGCGCTTCCGGCTGTCGAACGTCGCGCCCGGCCAGTACGTTCTGATGGCGCGCGGAACGACCGGCGAGCCCGGGCGGGGCGGGCGGGGCGCCCCGATCCTAGAGGCGCTTGGACGTGGGCGAGGGGCGGCCCAGGCCGAAACCACCCGTGTCTGGGCCATGACCGACGTTGTGGTGGACGGCCGCGACGTCTCGAACGTCGTGCTCACGCTGCAGCCGGGCATGACCGTGTCGGGCAGGATCGCGTTCGACGGGACGGCGCTGCAGCCGCCCGCGGATCTGACGCGAATCCGGGTCAATGTCGCGCCGATGGGTGGAAGCGCAAATGAACGCAGGCTCGCCAGCTCGGCCAACACCCGGGTGAATGCCGACGGACGCTTCACCGTCACGGGTGTCGTACCCGGCAGTTACCGCGTCACCGCGTCCGGAGCCTCTGGCGGATGGACGCTGGGCTCCTCGGTCGTCGACGGAAAGGATACGCTCGACTTCCCGATCGACGTGAAGCCGAACCAGAACGTCAGCGGCGTCGCGCTGACCTTCATCGATCGCCAGACCGAGATCACCGGCGTCATCGTCAACGATCAGAACCAGCCCGCGCCCGACTACACGATCATCGTGTATCCGGCCGATCGAGGCTACTGGACGCCGCAGTCGCGCCGGATCCGCTCGACACGGCCGGCGACCGACGGCCGCTATGTGTTCCCGAACCTGCCGCCGGGCGACTATCGCATCGCCCCCGTGCTGGACCCCGAGCCCGGCATCTGGTACGACCCCGCGTTCCTGCAGCAGCTCGACGCCACGGCGCTGCGCGTCCCGCTCGGCGACGGCGAGAAGAAGGTGCAGAACCTGCGGCTCGCGCTCGGCGGGTAGCAGAGAGAGCGCCCTGTCAACACCCAATCCCCAACTGCCAACTCCCAATTCTCAAGCGCTGAAGGCGCACGGCCGTGAGTGCCTTGGGAGTTGGAAGTTGGAGATTGGACGTTGACACCAACCCATCTACCTGGACGCCACGGGCCGGCCCTCGATATCCAGGTGGACGATCGGCGCGATGCCCGTCCGCTCGAGCGTCGCCTCGATCGATGCCCGGTCGCCCACGATGACGATCGCCATGCGCTCGAGATCGATGTGCTTGCGGGCTACCCGCAGGACGTCTTCCTTCGTCACCGCGGCGATCGCGGCGCTGTAGCGCTGGTAGTAGTCGTCGGGAAGCCCCTCCGTCCAGAGCCTCGTGAGCGCGCTGTTGATGCCGGCGACCGATCCGAACGCTGAGGGCAGCCGCTGGATGAGCGAGTCCTTCGCGGTCTTCAGCTCGTCGTCGGTGACCGGGCGGCTCCCGAGGATGCCGCGCAGCTCCTTCATGAACTCCACCAGCGCCGCGTCGGTCTTGTCGCTGACGATGTCGCCCCCGGCGCTGAACGCGCCCGGCCCCTTGCCGTAGTCGAACCCGGAGCCGACGCCGTAGCTGTAGCCCTTCTCCTCGCGGATGTTGGCATTGAGGCGGGACTGGAACATCCCGCCGAGCATCGTGTTCATGACCTCGAGCGCGTAGTAGTCCGGCGTGTCGCGCGGCGGCCCGGGATGCCCCATCGTGACGACGGACTGCGCCGCGCCGGACTTGTCGACCAGGTAGATCGCCGTGGGCCGCCGCTCGGGCAGCGGTGAATACGAGAAAGACGGCCGTTCGCCCCCCTTGGACCAGGGGGCCAGCGCCTTCTCGACCAGCGGCTTCACCTCGGAAGCGGTGACGTCGCCGACGACGGTCACGAGCGCGCGTCCGGGCCGGAAGAACGCCTTGTGCATCGCCACGACATCGTCGCGCGTGATGGCCTTGAGCGACTCGTCCGTGGCGAAGCGGCCGTAGGCGTGTGACGTGCCGTAGAGGACGCGCGGATAGACGCGGCTCGCGATCGTGCCCGGCTGCGCGCGCCCCTGCGTCAGCGCGACCAGGCGCTGCGCGCGGATGCGCTCGAGCGCCTCGGCGGGAAGCGTCGGATTGAGGAGCATGTCC
>DATIEW010000146.1:0-2702 GCA_035455585.1 Vicinamibacterales bacterium
ATCGCCTGCGGCCCGCACGAGGCGCTCCACTCCGCGAAGGCGTGCATCCAGGCCAACCAGGCCATCGAGCAGAAGACCAGGCTGGTGCTGTGACGGCGTCGTGACACGGCAGGCGTCATGTTCGATCTGTCGGGCAAGGTCGCTCTCGTGACGGGTGCTGGTTCGGGGATCGGCGCCGCTATCGCCGAAACGCTGGCCGGAGCCGGCGCGCACGTGTTCGCGACGGATCGCGACGGCCGGACGGCGAGGGAGACCGCCGCGCGGATCAACGCTGCCCGCGGGAGAGCGGAGGCGGCCGTGCTGGACGTGACCGACGAGGAGGCGTGCCGGACGCTCGCCGCGGCCGTGCTCGAGCAGGCGGGCCGCGTGGACATTCTGGTCAACAACGCCGGCATCGGCCACGTGGGGACGATGACGAGCACCAGCGGCACGGACCTGGACGCGCTCTATGCGGTCAACGTGCGGGGCGTGTTCAACGTCACGAAGCCGATTCTCCCCGGCATGCTCGAGCGCCGCTCCGGCTCGATCGTCAACATGGCGTCGGTCGGCGGCACGGTCGGCATCCCCGATCGCCTCGCGTACTGCACGACGAAATTCGCCGTCGTCGGGCTGACGAAGAGCATGGCCCTGGATCATGCCGCCAGCGGCGTGCGCGTGAACTGCGTCTGCCCCGGCCGTGTCGAGACGCCGTTCGTGGCCGCGCGCCTGAAGGAGTACGCGGATCCGGAGCAGGCGTACCGGCAGATGTCGGCGACGCAGTCGCTGGGGCGCATGGGACGGCCAGAAGAAATCGCGGCCGCGGTCCTGTACCTTGCCAGCGACGAGGCGGCGTTCGTGACGGGGTCTGCTCTGATGATTGATGGAGGCTGGAGGGGGTAGAGAAGTAGAAGGAAAAAGGGATAAGGGATAAGGAAGAAGGGAGAGGGGGACGAAGAGAACGGAGGATGGGCGATGGGCAATGGGCGAAGTGAGCGGATCTGATTCATTGCACAAGGCAGAGGCACAGAGGGCGAACCGGGATGGGTGAGACGGTGCGGGCGGCGTTCGTGGGCGGGCCGATGTACGACCCGCTGTACGAGGTCATTCCGGCCTTCGAGCGCGAGACGGGCGTGCGGGTCGAGGTCGTCGCGCAGGTGCCGCATCCGGAGCTGAACGCGTTCGTGAAGCGCGCCTTCGAAACCTCCGGCACGAGGATCGATTTGCTGTCGACGCACACGAAGTACGCCCCGTCGCAGGCGCAGTGGCTGTCGCCTCTCGACGGCGTGCTGACCGGTGAGGAATTGGCGGATCTGCTGCCGCGTCCGGCGGAGCTGTCGCGCATCGGCGGCCGGCTGATGCAGGTGCCGCGGAACCTCGACGTGCGCCTGCTGCACTATCGACGGGACCTGTTCGAGAACCCGGCCGAGCAGGCCCCGTTCGCGGACGCAGCCGGACGGCCGCTGCGCGTGCCCGAAACATGGGACGAACTGATCGAAGTGGCCAGCTTCTTCACGAGGCCGGGCCTTCATGGCTTCCTGTTCCCCGGACGCGACTCGGGGCTCTTCGGCACGTTCTACGAGCTGCTCGTCGGCGCGGGCGGCGATCTGTTCGATGCGGGGCTTCGTCCTGCGTTCGATTCGTCGGCGGGCGAGTGGGCCGCGGGAGTGATTGCCGATCTCCACCACGTGCGCCGCGTTACGCCACGTGAGCTGCCCGCGTGGCACTACGACGAGATCTCGGCCGCGTTCCGCGACGGCGCCGCGGCGATGGTGTGCGACTGGCCGGGAAGCTATCACCTCTACAGGAACCCGACGACGTGCCGCGTGTGGGACAGAGTGGGTCTCGCGCGGCTGCCTGCGGGTCCGACCGGCGTCCGGGCTGCGTACGCCGGGTGTCATTCGTTCGCGATCCCCCGGGGCGCATCGAACCGGGCGGGTGCCGAGGCGCTCCTGCGCCGGCTGACCTCCTTCGACGCGCAGCTCGGCGAGGCACGAATGGGGGCGATTCCCTGCCGCGTGAGCGCGCTGGCGCGGGTCCGCGAGGAAGCGGCGGGCGATCCGGCCGACGAGCGCCGCTGGAACCTGCTCGCCGAGGCGGAGAAGACGATGATCATCCCGCCGCGGTTCGCAGCCTATCCGCGCTGCGAGGACGCCATCTGGCAGTCCATCCAGCAGGCGATGCTGGGGACGCTGACGCCTCGCGAGGCGGCGCGCCAGGCGGCGGCTGCCATCATGCCGATCGTGAGCGCGGAGACAGTGGTGGCGGAATCATGAGCGAAAGTCAGGCATTCGCCGGACGCACCGTGCTCGTCACGGGCGGCGCGAAGGGCATCGGCCGCGCGACAGCCGAACTCTTCGCGCGCGAGGGCGCCGCGGTCGCCGTCCTGGATCGCGAATGCGCCGACAGCGTCGCCGGCGCGCTGCAGCAGTCCGGACACCGGGCGCTCGGGCTCATCGCCGACGTCGCGGATCCGGCCGCCGTCGCCCGCGCGCTGGAGAACTGTGAGGACACCTTCGGCGGCCTCGACGTCCTCGTCAACAACGCCGGCATCCACTTCGCCCGGGCGATCGACCAGTACAAGGACGCGGAGATCGACCGCATCCTGGCCGTGAACCTCAAGGGAGCGCTCTACGGCGTGAGGTCCGCGCTCCCGCTGCTGCGCCGGTCGCGAGGGTGCATCGTGTCGGTGTCGTCCATGACGGGGCTGGTCGGCCAGGATCGCG
>DATIEW010000147.1:0-2621 GCA_035455585.1 Vicinamibacterales bacterium
CGCCGGGGTCGTGCCCTGAGCGATGCGGTAGCGGTAGATCTGCCCTTCCTTCACGAACAGCACGGCGCTGCCGTCGGGGGACAGTGCGGGGCTGCCTCCGACGCCGAGCCGCCAGGGCGCACCGCCGGCGGTGCGCGCGGCCCAGATCGTCCGCTCGGCTCCGCGCGGGTCGCTCGTCGGGTTGGCGACCCACCCGTCGCGGTTCGGCGCATGGCCGCGCACGAACGTCACGATCGAGCCGTCGGCCGAAATGCTCAGGCTCGTCAGGTCGATGCCGTCGTCTTCGAGGTGGCGGGTGAGGCGCACGGGCCGGAATGCCGGGGCGGCCGCCGTGTAGACGTTTCGCCGGCCGCGCTCGTAGGCCAGCCACGCGATGCGGTCGGCCTTGGCGGCGGAGACCAGCTCGAACGGATACGCCGGGGCGAGGAAATCGTCGACCGTCGGCCTGCTCTGGGCCTGCACACCGGGCATCACCGCGACGGCGGCCACGAGCAGAAGCAGAAGGAGTCTTCTCGAAGTGCGTGCCATGCTGGAACCCTCCCTCGACGTCGGGCAGTCTACATCGTTTTGCGCCTCGAGGGGTCCCGTGCCCGGGCACATCCGCCGTGGCGCGATTCGGCCAGCCCGGAGCGTCCTTGCTTTGCGTTGACGGCCGTTTTGACGTACATTTCAGGCCTTCGCAACGGATCGGCAGCCCGCCGTCCGCCCCGCATCAGTGCCATGGAGGTTGTCGTGAATCGCCGACAAGTATCTACGCGGTTTCTGGCCCTGGCCGCAGTGTTCGCCCTCGTGCCGACGGTCGGGATCCGGCTGGCCGGCCAGGGAAGGCCTGCCAGCCAGCCGCGCGCCGTCGCGCTCAGGGGCGGAACGATCCTGACGGTCACCAAGGGCGCCATCCCGAACGGCACCATCGTCCTGCGCGACGGGCGGATCGCCGCGCTCGGCGCCGGCGTGGAGGTCCCGTCCGATGCCGAGGTGATCGACGTCAGCGGCCGGTACGTCACGCCGGGGTTGATCGACGCCCACTCGCACATCGCCAACGACTCGATCAACGAGGGCGGCACGACCGTCAGCTCCATGACGGGCATCGAAGACGTGCTCGATCCGACCGACGTCAACATCTATCGCGACCTCGCGGGCGGCCTGACCACCGCGAACGTCCTGCACGGCAGCGCGAACCCGATTGGCGGCAAGAACGCCGTCATCAAGCTGCGCTGGGGCGCCACCCGCCCCGAGGCGCTGCTGTTCGAGGGTGCCATGCCGGGGATCAAGTTCGCGCTCGGCGAGAATCCCAAGGACATGGCGACCGGGCAGACGAGCGGCCCGCGCCGCTACCCGATGACCCGCATGGGCGTCGAGTTCGTGATCCGCGACGCGTTCACGCGCGCCAAGGAGTACCGGAAGGAATGGCAGGACTACGAAAAGAGGAAGGCCTCCGGCGCGGACGTCCTGCCGCCCCGTCGCGACCTGCAGCTCGAGCCGCTCGTCGAGATCCTCGAGGGCAAGCGCCTGGTGCACGCGCACTGCTACCGCGCCGACGAGATCCTGATGCTCATCCGGCTCGCGGAGGAGATGGGGTTCAAGATCGCGACCTTCCAGCACGTGCTCGAGGGCTACAAGGTCGCCAAGGAGATAGCCGCGCACGGCGCCGGCGCCTCGACGTTCTCCGACTGGTGGGGCTACAAGATCGAGGCCGTCGACGCCATCCCGCACAACGCGGCGATCATGACGCGCAAGAACGTGCTGGTGTCGATCAACTCCGACAGCGCCGAGCACGCGCGGCGGCTGAACACCGAGGCGGCCAAGAGCGTCAAGTGGGGCGGGCTGACCGACGACGAGGCGCTCGCGCTCGTGACGATCAACCCGGCGAAGCAGCTTCGCATCGACAACCGGGTCGGCTCGCTCGAAGTCGGCAAGGACGCCGACGTCGTCGTCTGGACCAGGCATCCGCTCAGTTCCTACGCGATCGTCGACCGCGCCTACATCGACGGCCGGCTCTACTACGACCGGAGGGCCGAAGAGCAGCGGCTGACGGAGCTCGTGAAGGAAAAGAGCGCGCTGGCGGCCGCCGAGCGCGCCACGCGGACGCCGCCGACGGCCAACCCGCAGGACCAGCCCAAGATCGCCGGCGACGACGCGAGCGACAGCTCAGGCCCGCGCGCCGCTGACCGGTCGCCGGAAACGGCGGGCACGTCGGGCCGCAGCCCGGCGCCGGCCGCGCGGGCTCAGGCCGCGCAGACCGGTCCGGCAGCGGTGATGGCGATCACCAACGCCACGATTCACCCGATTACCAGCCCGACGATCCAGCGGGGCACGATCGTGATCCGCGGCTCGCGGATCGAAGCCGTCGGCGCGAACGTCCAGGTACCGTCCGGCGCGAAGGTCATCGACGCAGCCGGCGCCGACGTCTATCCCGGGATGATCAACGCCCGGACGAACGTCGGCCTGTCGGAGCCGGGGCCGCGCGGGTTCGACGATGTGAACGAGATGCTGGAGCTGAACCCGCAGCTGCGCTCGCACGTGGCGTATCACTCGGAGAGCGACTCCATTCCGGTGGCGCGGGCCAACGGCATCACCACCGTGGCCATCACGCCCGGCGGCGGTCTGTTCGGCGGGCAGGT
>DATIEW010000148.1:0-2747 GCA_035455585.1 Vicinamibacterales bacterium
CGGCACGCCCAAGTCAGTCGACAGTCGGCAATCGGCTGTCGCCAGTCACAGTCGGCCGTCAGTCATGGACTGTACGACAGTCGGCTGTCGGACTGCCGACTGCGACTGGGAGACTACCGACTGACTGCCGACTGTGACTGACGACGGCCGACTGCCGACCGTCGACTGACACTATCTCTCTCTCAGCGCAACCATCGGCTCCACCCGTGTGGCCCGCCTGGCCGGGAGCCAGCATGCGACGCCCGATATGCACAACAGGAGCGTGGCGACACCGGCGAACGTGACGAGGTCGGTGGGCGCGACGCCGTACAGCAGGCTCGAGAAGGTGCGTGCGAGGCCTGCTGCCGCCGCTGCTCCCAGCGCGACGCCTCCGCAGGCCACCCACAGCTCGTCGCGGACGACGAGCGTCCGCAGGTCGCGCGGCTGCGCGCCGAGCGCCGCGCGGATCCCGAATTCCCGCGTGCGGCGCGCGACCGTATAGCTGACCACCGCGAAGATCCCCACCGCGGTCAGCGCCAGGGCTGCTGCGGCCAGGGCGAACGAAACCGTCGAGGTGAGCTGCTGCACCGAAATGGAGTCACCAACGAGCGCGTCGAGCAGCACGGTCCCGTAGATCGGGCGCGTCCGGTCGACCGACCATACCGCCTGCTGGATGGCCGTCAGATGGTCGCGCGGATCGCCCTCGGTCCGCGCCATCAGTCCCATGACGGGCCGCGGGGCGCGGTGGAACGGAACGTACACCATCGGCTTCGCGGGACGATCGATACCGACCGTGCGCTCGTCGGCCACGAGGCCCACGATCTCGGTCCAGCGGAACTTCGTGTGGGTGATGAGCAGCCGCTTGCCGACCGGATTCTCCCCGGGCCAGTACTTCCGCGCCATCGCTTCGTTCACGATCGCCACCGATGGCGCCTTGTCGTTGTCGCTGTCGGCGAAGCCGCGGCCGCGAAGGAGCGCGATGCGCATGGCGGCGAAATAGCCCGGGCTGACCCGGCGCCACTCCTCGCGCCGCACCGATTCCTGCACGAGCGGAAGCCCTTCGGGCACCAGTCCCTGGTAGTCGTCCTCGTTCTGGAGGAGGACGTAGTCGTTCAATCCGGCCTCGGCGACGCCAGGCACCGCTCGCACGCGATCGACGACGGACGCGTAGAACCGCGCGCGCGCATTGTCATCCAGTTCCTCGACCCCGCCCACGTACATCGCGACGACGTTCGCCGCCTGGAAGCCGGGGTGGGTGTCGAGCAGATTGCCGACCGTGCGCGCCATCAGTCCCGCCGCAACCAGCAGGACCGTAGCCAGCGCCGTTTCCGCGAGGATGAGCGCTCGCTGCGATCGCCGGCTCCGGTGATCCACGCCGATACGCGACGCCGAGTCCTGCAGCGCGTCGTGCGGGTGCGCGGGTGACAGCCGGAGGGCAGGCACGAGCCCGAAGAGCAGGACCGTTACCGCCGACAGGAGCGTGGCGAAGAGCAGAACCCGCGCGTCGAGGTCCACCGCGGGGAGCGCCACGAGCGCGGCCGATCCGGGGATCGCCACCGTCGACGGGAGGATCCGCGCCAGGCCGTCCACCAGTGCGCTTGCGGCGAGCACGCCGAGTCCGCCGGCAACCGACGCGAGCAGCAGGCTCTCCGCGAGCAGCTGGCCGGTCAGGCGGCCGCGGCTCGCGCCGAGCGCCGTGCGGACGGCGAACTCGCCGCGTCGATCCATGCCGCGCGCCAGCAGCAGGCTGGCCACGTTGGCGCAGCCGATGAGCAGCAGCATTCCCGCGGCGGCGAGCAGCATCAGCAGCGCCGGGCGCACCGGCTCGCTCAGCGTGGCCTGGAGCGGGTCGAGCGTGATCTCCCAGTTCCTCAGAGCGGGATGCTCGGCGCCGATCCGCTCCATGATGGCATCGAGGTCGGCCTCCGCCTGCTCGCGTGTGAGGCCCGGTTTCAGCCGTCCTACGACCCAGTAGTGGTAGTTCGTCCGGCTCATCTTCTCGAGGGCTGACGGCATGAGGGGGGTTGCTACTTCCGGCGACGTGAAGAAGAGAAAGTCGGGCGGCAGCACGCCCACGATCGTGTGCGGCTGTCCAAGCGGCTCGAGCGTTCTGCCGATCACGTTCGGGTCACCGCCGAACCGCTGCTGCCAGAACCCGTAGCCGAGCAGCGCGACCTGATTGCGCCCCGGCAGGCCATCCTCCGGCTGAAAGTCGCGGCCGAGGATCGGCCGGACGCCAAGTACGGAGAAGAACTCCGGCGTCACGGTCATCTCCCCGATCACGCCGACGCCGTTGTCGAGGCGCACCGGCATGTCGTCGAGGTGAAACGCCGCGAGCCCTTCGAGTGTGGTGTTCTGTCGCTGCAGATCGATGTAGTTCGGCCCGGCGATGACGTCGCGCGGCTGGCCGTCCTTCAGGTTCGTGCCCCACACGAGCGCGAGCCGCCCGGGTTCGGCAAACGGCAGCGGGCGCAGCAGCAGCGAGTCGATCGCGCTGAACACGGTGGTGGTCGCGGCGATCCCCAGCGCCAGCGTCACCGCCGCGACGGCCGAGAAGCCGGGATTCTTCGTCATCATCCGCAGCGCGTATCGCAGGTCATGGAGCAGATTCATGAGGCCTCCCGCGGGGCTGCTGGGGATACTACAGTGAAGTTGTGAAAGCGTGTGAATGAATCGCCGACGCTGGGAACTCGCAGCGCGAGCGGAGCGGGGCGTAAGGGCCCCGCGAGCGGAGCGGGGCGTAAGGGCCCCGCGAGCGAGCGTGTAAG
>DATIEW010000149.1:0-2235 GCA_035455585.1 Vicinamibacterales bacterium
AAGAGCGCGCGGAAGTCGGAGAGGTTCGTGACGCTGTTGGTGACTTGCGCGTAGCCGGACTCGCGCGTCGCGCGCTTGTCGAGCGCGCGGCCGAGCAGGGTTCCGGTCGTCGAATCGCGCACCTCGAGGAACAACGTCGCGTGGCCCGCCTCCATCGTGTACGTGCGCGAGCGGCCCGCCGACTGCACGTCCGGCGCGGCAATGAACAAGTCGATCACGCCCGGCCGCACGCGCAGCACGTCCGGCCCCGGCTCGGTCACGAGCGCGAGGCCCGCCTTCCCGTAGGCTTCCGTGAACACCTCGGCGAAATGCTGGCGAACCGCCCCGGTGATGCGATCGATGTCCTCCTGCTTCAGGTCCCGCGACGTGCCGGTGGCCTCGCGGTTGAAGTCGCGGACCCAGTTCTTCTCGAATGCGACCTCGACCGGGTCGATCATGAGCTTGGTGTACGGCCGGAAGTCCGCGCCGGGCAGCAGGTAGGCCGCATCGACGCGCTTCGGCTTGATCTCAGTCAGTCCATCCCAGGTCGTCGGCATGTCCTCGGCGCGCGCGAGCGCCGTCCCGAGGCACAGGAGGGTGGCGAGGCCGCCGGCAATCAGATTCTTCATGGTATTCACCCCAGTTGATATTCTTCGGTCATCGACGCCGCGGGCGCGCGCCGCCGCGCGACATGCCGCTCGAGCGCCGCTGATAGCTATCGTAGCCGCCGCGGCGCGCGGCGGCGTCCCGATTCAGGCTGTCGTAGGTTCGTTGCGGCGGCTGCGAACGCGAGGAGCCCCCGAGGCTGCCGGAGCGGTCGCTCATCTGCGCTGCGCTTGCGCCGCCGATATCCCGGTTACGCTGCGAAGATGCTTCGCGCGTGCCGGCAGAGTCGCGGCTCTCGAGGCTGCCCGATCCGCCATAGCGCGGAGTGTCGCCACCTGCTCGCGTTCGGTCGCCGCCTTCCGGACGGTCCGGGACATCCACGTCCGACCAGCCTCCGTCCTGGTGTGTCTGCCATCCGTCATCCGTCTTGCGATAGACCTGGCCGTCGTGGCCGGCGTAGAGATCGCCGCCGCCGCTCTGCGCGATCGTGGTGCGCTCGCCCTGTTCGTTCCTGGCGGAAATGGCGCTGCCACCACCGCTGCCCTCGGCTTTCGTGACGCTGGAACCGCCGTCTCGGCGCGTCTCGGTGTCGATCGTCTGGCCGTCCTTCGAGAAGCTGCCTTCGCGGCTGACGCTGCCATCGGCGTTGCGCTCGCGGCCGATCGTCCCGCTGCCGCCGCCCTCGCCCGTGATCGTGGTCGTGCCCTGGCCGCCCTGATGGTCGCCCGAGATCGTCGCGGTCTTGCCGCCCGCGGTTTCGATCGTGCCCGAGCTCGAGACGCCACCGCCCGCCTCGCGCTGGCGCGTGACTTCCGAGCTGCCGCCGCGGCTGCTCTCACGTGACGTCGTGCGCGTGCCGGTGTCGAAGTCCGTATCCTTTTGCACCTGCATTTCGTTGCCGCGCGGCCCTTCGACCGCGCGATCCATCGTCGACCGGTTGGAATCCGCGTTGTAGTAACGGTCGGTCTGCGTGCTGATGCCGGTGCGCGGATTGTGGGTCGCGCCGGAGCTTGCCCATTCGTCGCCATCCCAGGCGGTCTCGAGGTAACTCGCACGCCCCGTCGACGGGTTGTACCCCTGGTTATAGCTGTAGCCGCCGTAGGGCCCGTACCACACCGAGCGCGACCCGTAGCCGCCAGTATTCGGGTTGTACCAGCTGCCGTGCCCGTACGAATACCCGTAGTACGGGTAATAGTAGCCGCCGTAGTAGTACGGCGGGTAATACCAGCCGGTCCCGTAGTAGCCGATACCGAAGCCAACGTAGATTCCGGAGTCGTAGGACGGCGGATATTCGTACACGATCGTCGTCGTCCCGGGCTGCTGCTGCGCGACCACCTGCGTGACCGGATAGGACGGCGAACTTGGCGGGATTTCGTAGATTTCCCCCGGCACGCTACCGGTCGAGGCCCAGGGCCCGTTTGGCGTGTCGCCAACGTACCAGACGCCTTCGTAGCAAAGGTAATACTTGCCGCCCACCTGCAGGATGTCGTTGCCGGTGTTCATCGCGCGCGCGACCCTGGTATTCGGGATCGCTTCGAACTTCGGCTCGCCGCCGTAGCTGACCTGCAGCTTTGGCGCCGAGCCCGCGGCGACGGCCTTGCGCGTCGGTAGCGTCGCTTCCAGCACTGCGCGCCGCGCTTCCCGTGTGCC
>DATIEW010000150.1:0-29394 GCA_035455585.1 Vicinamibacterales bacterium
CCATGCTGGCGCCCAGCACCGGCGCCTGGGCGATCGTGGCGGCGGCGTACGCGGCGAGCGCCACCAGCGGGGTGACCATCGACATCATCCCGAAATAGAAGATGAACAGGTGTGCGGCGAGCGGAATGACCCCGAGCTGGCCGAGCACGGGGCCGATCAGCGTGGCCAGCAGCAGGTAGCAGACCGTCGAGGGGAGCCCCATGCCGAGAACGATCGACGAGGCCATGATGATGACGAGCGCGAGCAGCAGGCTCTCTTCGGCCAGCGGCAGGAGCGCGGCAGGGAAGCGCGTGCCGATGCCGGTCAGCGTGACGATGCCGATGATGATCCCGACGCAGGCCGACGCGGCGATGAGCGGAACGGCGTCGCGCGAGGACTTCACGAGCGCCGTCTGCAGGCCGGACCATGAGATCCGCGTGCGGGCGCTGAGGAAGCTCAGGGCCGCGATCACGACCAGCGATACGGTGACGGCGCGGAACGGCGTGTAGCCGACGGCGAGCAGGAGCAGCAGCACGGCGAGCGCGCCGAAGAAAATGGTGCCCTCGATCCGCCGGGCGGCGCTCCCTGCGGCCGCCGCAGGCACCGCGAGGTCGCCCCTGGCCATCATCGACCTGCGCGCGTAGAAGTGCACGTAGAGCAGCAGCGACAGGTAGTACAGGAGCGCTGGCAGCAGTGCCGCCCGGATGATCTCGAGATAAGTCACGGGCGGGTCCACGATTTCGAGCATCATGTAAGCTGCGGCTCCCATCACTGGCGGCATCAGGGCCCCGCCCGAGCTCGCAGCGGCCTGGACACCGGCGGCCGTGTCGGGGCGGAAGCCGGCGCTGCGCATGAGCGGAATCGTGAAGGTGCCGCAAGTTGCGGTGTTCGCCACCGCGCTTCCCGAGAGCGTGCCCATCAGCCCCGCGCTCACGACGCCGACTTTCGCCGGACCGCCGGCGGAGCGGCGGAACGTGCGGGTGGCGAAATCGATGATGAACTCCGTCGCTCCGGTCAGCTCCAGCAGCGCACCGAGGATGACGAACAGGAACACGTAGCTGAACATCACGCTCAGCGCGACGCCGAACACGCCCTGAGCCTGGAGAAACGCCTGCGCCACAATCCGTTCGATCGAGTAGCCCCGGTGGGGGAAGAGCCAGTCGGGCAGCGCCGATCCCCAGTAGGCGTAGGCGAGAAACAGCACTGAGAGCACCGGCAGCGCGGCGCCGATGGTCCGCCGCGCCGCCTCGAGCACGAGCAGGAGGCCGACGGTCCCGACGATGACGTCGGCAGTGGTCTCGAATCCCGCGCGGTTGCCGAGCGACTGTCCGGTGAGCCACCACCGCTCGAACGCCGGCTCGGTCTGAGTGACGACGAAGCCGCACACGAGCACCGTGAGCGCCGCGAGCAGCCAGTCGAGCGCCCGGCCGGGATTCTCCTTCCGCCAGCTCTTGCGCGCGGGGACCGTGAGGAACCCGATGACGAGTCCCAGCGCGGCGAAGATCGCGAGCTGGGCGTGCGGCGTGAGCCGCGGGTAGTTCACCTCCAGCAGCGTGAAGCCGCAGAGGATCAGGCTGAGCGCGCGGACGAGAAATGCAAGCACTATGGTCAGTCGCGCCAGATCCCGATCTCGCGATAGTACCGGATGGCCCCTGCGTGGAACTCCGTGCCCGTGTCGCGTACTACGTTCTTCGGATTGATGGCGTTTCCGGCGGCATGCCGCTGGACGACCTGTTCGCGGTTCTCGTAGAGCGCCTTCGTCACCCGATAGACGAGATCCGCATCCTGGTCGGCGGCGGTGATGATGTGCATCGAGCCTACGTCCAGGCCGTGGAAATCCGCCGTCTGGCCCCGGTAGGTGCCGGCGGGGATTACGGCTCTGTCGAAGAACACGTACGCCGCGGCGAGCTTCGCCACGGCCTCCTCGTCGAACGGCACGAAGAAGATGTCCATCGAGGCGGACGCCTGCGTGATGGACGCCGTCGGGACGGCGCCGCCGATGAATGCCGCCGCCGCCGAACCGTCGGTCAGCATGTCCACAGCCGACGACTGCGTCGCGTTGAGCGGCGTGAAGTCCGCATACGTGACGCCGTGCGCCTCGAGGAGCGGCTTGACGAAGTACTCGAACCCTGCGCCGGCCGGGCCGACGACGACCCGCTTGCCCTTCAGATCGGCGATCCGTGTGATGCGGGAGCCGGTCCTCGTAATGAAGAGCGCCACGTTCGGCGCGAGCGTCATGACCGCCCGCATCGGATACGCGCGGTCCCACCCCTCCGTGCCGCGCACGGCGAAGTAGGTGATCGCGGCGTTCGACAGCGCGAAGTCCAGCTCGCCGGTCGAAAGGCGCCGGATGTTCTCCTGCGAGCCGCTCGTCGACTCGCCCGTGACGTTCCACCCCTCCTCGGTCCGGGCGTTCAGCACCTCGGTCAGCGCGCCGCCGACGACGAAGAACGCTCCTCCGGGGGGAGCGGTGCCGAAGCTCAGGAAGGCCCGCCCGCCGCCTGCCCCCGGCGCCTCGGACCGGCCTCCACAGGAGGCTGCAATGGCGGCAGCGACCACGATCGCACAGAGACGGACAGCACGCGACATCAGCTCGAACCTCCAGCCAGGCGCAATCGCCTATGTTAAGGCGGTCGTGTCTCTTTTCCCACCCCCCTTTTCCTTGTCCCGGACCTCGGCATAGAATGGCCACGTTTCCAAGGAGGGAGCCGTGCACTTTCGCCAGCGAATCACCCTGACCGCGTTGTGCCTCGGGCTGCCTGCCTTCTGGCCGGCGCCGGCGGCCCAGTCCTCCGGCGCAACCCAGGCGGCCTCCACCGAGAGCGCCAAGACGTGGATCGAGCGCCGCGCGGAGATCGAGGAGTACCTCAAGACCGCCAAGGTCGTGAAGCTCACAGACATCGGTGTCGGCGTCACCAACCCGAAGCGGGCAGACCTCGAGCCGGGCGGGCTTGTCGCCGCCATGGCCTGGAAGCCGATCCGCCCCGGGATCTACAGCGGGTTCTGGGAGAGCTACAAGTCCGAGATCGCCGCCTACGAGCTGGACAAACTGCTCGGACTCGACATGATCCCGCCGACGGTCGAGCGGCGGGTCAACAACGACACCGGGGCGGCCGTCATGTGGGCGGCGCCCACGAAGAGCTTCAAAGAGCTCGGCGGACTGCCCAAGAACGTGCCGGCAGAGCATTTCGTATCGTGGAACCGGCAACTCACCATCGCGAAGATGTTCGACAATCTCATCTACAACAAGGATCCCAACCTCGGGAACTGGCTCGTCGACCCCGCATGGAACCTCATCCTGATCGACCACACCAGGGCTTTCACGTCGAGCCGCGACATGGTTCACGAGATGACGCGGATTGACGCGGAGTTGTGGGATCGGATGAAGGCGCTGACCGAGGAGAGCCTGAAGGCCGCCATCGGCAATTGGATGGGAGGCCGCGAGCTTCGCGCGATCCTGCAACGTCGCGACCGGATGCAGCAGATCATCGACAAGATGGTGGCCGAGAGGGGTGCCGCGAGCGTCTTCGTGAAGTAGGCGAGATTCTTGTCCCTTCTCCCTTCGGGTTGCGCCGCGGTCAGCGGCCGCTGGCCGATTCGGCAAGCCCGTCGGTCCCCGCCAGTACGTTCCGGCCATCGTCGTAGATGGCCGTGATCCTGTCCCCGGAGATCTCGAGCGCGGAGGGTCTCCCGCCCTTGTAGTGCGTCGACAGCATTCCGGTGTCGATCAGATAGACCTGCCGCTCGAACCTCGGCTGAATCCGCATGGACGACAGCACGGTGTGGCCGACCACGAAACGGCGTGCGTGGTATTTCTCGAGGAGCTGAGCCACCTGGGGCGCGCCTTCCGCGGACGTCCACGTGCCGAAGCCGCGGAACCAGAGCGGCCCGTTGGGGTTGACCAGCGCCCACGCGGCGATGCGAACGACCCCCTGGAGCACGTCGAGGTGGCGCTGGTCGAGATCCGCGGGGAGCGGTTCACGGTCGGCTGACGCGGCAAGCGCCTGGAGTTCCGCCCGGGCGGCCTCCACGACCTCCTGGAGCGTGAAGAAGGGCAGGATCAGACCGCGGCTCGTCATGTGCCGCACGTACTCGTCGAACTGCCGGATCTCGCGCTGGACCTGCTTGTTGAGGTCTTCGATCTTGTCGGGCGCCATCTGCGGATGGATACCGCCGTGCAGGAAGATCGTCTCGCCGAGCTGCAGGACTGCGGGGCGCTCGCGCAGCCATCGGCCGTAGCGGCCAGAGGGCGACATCGCGGTGCGGTACTCCAGGAATCCCGGAGGATGCGCCGCCATCCACTCGTCGCGGCCGAGGGTCGAGGGGGCGCCGCTTCGGAGCCGGGCCGCGCGAGCCTTTCCGTGCCGTTCGTAGCGCCTCCACGCATCCTCGCGACGCCGTTCGGACTCGGCGTCCGCGAACGTGGCGAAGATCTCCGGCGTCACGTCCCGCGTCTCTCCGAGCAGGTTCATGGCTTCGTGATTGCCCAGCAGGACGTACGCGCGGCCGCCGGCCGCGGAGGCGCGCTCCTCCAGGCTCATCAGCAGATCCATGACCTGCTGGACGCCGGACCCGCGATCGGTGAAGTCCCCGGTCTGGACGAACGTTGCTCGACTGCCCGCAGTCCATGCGCCGGAGCCGTCGGTCAGTCCGACCCGTTCCAGGAGGTCGCTCAGCTGTTCGAAGGCGCCGTGAATGTCGCCCACGGCGACGATTCTCCCTGTCGGACGAGCCGGTTGGCCGGACGCCGCCAGGGCCGCGGTTCCAAGCAGGACGCCGAGTACGACGCGCACGTATCGAGCCGCCATCAGTCGAGTTTGTCCCCGCAAGCGCGAAGCCACGCGCATACTCTTCCGACGCCGGAACGGGCGTCGGCGTTTCGTGGGTCCGGGAAGTAATCGACTCGGGTTCCGGCCAGCCGGCCGCCGGCCGCGGACTGGCTTCCGCCTGAAGGCGGAAGCTACGGACTCGGACACGCTCTTTCAACTCACTCCAGCATATCGATTTCGGTACGCTCTTCGGCCGAGGGCCGCAGCCTCGGGTTCCGCGCGAGCAGGCGCACGCACGCGTTCCACCGCAGCAGCGCATCGTCGTTGCCCGGCGGCCGAATCGCCTCCGCGCGTTCGTAGCTCGTCATGGCCTCGCGCAGCCAGTCGAACGCGCCGCTGGTGGCGCCGCCGGCGCGCGCAAGCTGGGCTTTGGCGCGCCGCTCGGCGATGATGCCGGCGTAGTACGCACGTTCGTATTCACCGGTGACGCCGGAGAGCACCTCGCGCGCGCGGTGATAGGCGTGCCCGTCATCGGCGAACTGGTCGGTGAGCGACAGCAGCAACGCGATCCGGGCCGCCTGATTGCCGGGCTCGATCTCGAGCACGTCGAGGCAGATGCTTTCAGCCTCTCCCGGTTCGTTCAACAGGCGGTACCGCTCGGCCTTCAGCAGCGCCGTGTCGATGGCGTCCTTGTGCAGCGGCTTGAGTGCGAACATGACTGGCCTCCCTGATCCGTTTCTCGCGGCCCGGGCTCGCGGCGCACTCGCACGCGCTGCCGGCTGGAACTCCATCACGAAAAATCAGGCAAGTCTACCAAGCGAGGGGTCCTCTCGTCCTGGGGGTGTCCGGGCACCGAGTCAACGCCCCAGCTCCAACTCCCAGGCACTCAACGTCCTCTCTGGAACCTGAGGTGCCTTCTGCCGCGGCGTTCAGTCGAACTCGCCGCCCGCGATCCTCCGCGCCAGCTCGTCCAGCGACGCCACCCGCGGGCAGTCCGCGTCGGGCCTGAGATTCGCCTCGTCGAACAGCACGCCGCGCAGGCCTGCGCTGCGCGCGCCGGCGATGTCGACGTGGTAGAGGTCGCCCACGTGAACCGTCGTGTCGCGGCTGGCCCCGCTGCGGGCAAGCGCAATCTCGAAGAACCGGGGGTCCGGCTTTTCCACGCCCTCATCGGCGGAATCGAGCACGTGATCGAAACGACCCGCGAGCCCGAGCCTGGCGACGTGCGCTCGCAGCGTGCCGTTGGCGTTGGAGACGACGACGAGCCGCAGGCCTCTGGCGTGCAGGTTGTCCAGCGCGCTCACGACGCCGTCCGGCACCCACTCCCACAGGTTGCTGGTCGTGTGGTAGGTATGCAGCTCATCGAGCGCACTGCTCGTCCGATCGGACAGCTCGACGCCCGCCATCGCGAGGACGAGATCGAAGTACAGCCACCCGCGGCTGGCATCGGTGCTCGACCCGACCGTGCGCAGGTCATCCAGGTGCCGGCGCGCCCGCGGATCGGCAGCCCGCAGCGTTTCGGGCGGTACCGCCACGCCGTGCCTGGCCAGAACGTCGGAGATGCGCCACCAGTTGGGATGCATCAGGACGCCGCCCGCGTCGAGGAAGAGCGTCTCGAGAGGCATTCTGCGAGTCTACAGCGAACTCCCAATCGCCAACTCCCAACTCCCGGCACCGATAACACCTCGGAGATGCGAGTTGGGAGTTGGGAATTGGGAATTGGGAGTTGGGAATTGGGAGTTGGGAGTTGGGAGTTGGGAGTTGGGAATTGGGAGTTGGGAGTTGGGAATTGGGAGTTGACATTTCGGCATGCTGCTAGACTGAGCCCGTGCGGATTCTGTCGTTCACGGGCGGTGCCGGCGGCATGTACTGCGGCAGCTGCCTGCGGGACAACGCGCTCGCGGCCGAGCTGCTCGCACGCGGCAACGAGGTCGTGCTGACGCCGGTCTACACGCCCACCCGCACCGACGAGCGCAACGTCAGCCAGCATCACGTGTTCTTTGGCGGCATCAGCGTGTTCCTCGAGCAGCACTCGTGGCTGTTCCGGCACACGCCCCGGTTCGTCGATCGTCTCTGGGACGCCGAGTGGATCATCAGGATGGCGTCCAGACGCCAAATCAAGGTGGATCCGAAGGGACTCGGCGAGCTGACCGTTTCGATGCTCCGCGGCGAACAGGGATTCCAGCGGAAGGAGATCGCCAAGCTGCTGGCCTGGTTGACGTCGGAGCCGCGGTTCGATGTGATCAACCTGCCGTACACGCTGCTGCTCGGTGTCGCCGAACCCCTTCGCCGTACGCTTGGCGTGCCAATCTGCTGCACGCTGCAGGGCGAGGACCTCTTTCTCGACGGCCTGGGCGAGCCGTACAGGCAGCAGTCGATGGAGCTCATCCAGGCCGCGAGCGTGCACGTGGATGCGTTTCTGCCCGTGAGCCGCTACTACCTGGAATACATGCCCGGCTATCTCGGCCTTCCGCCGGAGAAGATGCGTCTCGTGCCGATCGGGATCAACCTCGAGGGCTACATGCCCGCCAGCGCGCGGCCGAGTCGCGATCCCTTCACGATCGGCTACCTGGCCCGCGTCGCTCCGGAGAAGGGCCTCCACGTCCTGGCCGAGGCGTACCGCATCCTGCGATCGCGGCCGGGCGTCGGCCGTTCGAGGCTCGTTGCGGCAGGCTACCTCGCGCCCGAGCATCAGGGATATCTCGACGGCGTCCGCAGGAGTCTCGAACAGTGGGGGATCGCCGGGGAGTTCGAGTACGTTGGTGAGGTCGATCGCGCGCACAAGATCGCGTTTCTACAGAACCTCGATGTCCTGTCGGTGCCCGCGACGTACCAGGAGCCGAAGGGTTTCTTCCTGCTCGAAGCCATGGCCACCGGCGTACCGGTCGTCCAGCCGCGCCGCGGCGCCTTTCCCGAGATCGTCGAGACCACCGGCGGCGGCCTCATCGTCGAAGCCGACAATCCGGACGCCCTGGCTGACGGGCTGCTGGAGCTGTGGCGCGACCCGGAACGCGCGGCCGCGCTCGGCAGGGCCGGCGCCGCTGGCGTGAAGGAACACTACACAGCAGGGCGGATGGCCGAAGAGGCCGAATCCGTCTACCGTGTGCTGAGTACGCGGAGACTCTGAGCCGATGTCTCCATCGTTCACGAACGATCCGGATAGACGCGTGTGCTGATCGCCGACAACATCGCGAAGTCGTTTCCGACCCCGCGGGGGGAGCTTGAGATCCTCCGAGGGGTCTCGCTGTCGCTCGGACGTGGTGAGGCGGCCGCCGTCATGGGGCCGTCAGGCAGCGGGAAGAGCACGCTGCTCTACATCCTGGGCGCGCTCGATCCGCCGACGTCCGGTTCGGTGACGCTCGACGGCCAGGATCCCTACGCGCTCGGCGAGCACGAGCAGGCGGCGTTCAGGAACCGGCGCGTCGGATTCGTCTTCCAGGATCACTCCCTTCTGCCGCAGTGCTCCGTCCTGGAGAACGTGCTGGCGCCCACGCTCGTGGCGCCCCGTGGCGGCGATGGGCCCACCCGCGACGAAGCACGCGCGAGGGAGCTGCTGACCGAGGTCGGCCTGGGCGATCGACTCGACCACCGTCCGGGCGAGCTGTCCGGCGGCGAGAAGCAGCGCGCGGCGCTGGCGCGCGCCCTCATCAGGGATCCGCTGCTGCTTCTGTGCGACGAGCCGACGGGCAATCTCGATCGAGCATCGGCTGACACCGTCGCGTCGCTCCTGCTCGATCTGCACGAGAAGAACAGGACCATCCTGGTTGTCGTCACACACAGCGCCGCCCTGGCCCAGCGCTTCCCGGTCGTGTACGAGATGGACGCGGGCACGCTGCAGCGCGGCCGCTGATGCATGGGCTATGGGCAATGGGCAATGGGCAATGGGCAATGGGCAATTGGGCAATGGGCGATGGGCCGTCATGAGGTACGAGCTGTGAGCCGACACCCCGTCGAACTCCACCTGGGCCGGTGAATCTGCAGACCCTCGTCCGCCGCGGCCTGACGTATCACTGGCGGACGAATCTCGCCGTCGCGCTTGGCGTGGCCGCTGCCGTTTCCGTGCTCGCCGGCGCGCTGCTGGTGGGCGACTCGGTCCGCGGCAGCCTGCGCGACATCGCGCTCGGCCGTCTCGGGCGAACGGATACCGTGGTGGCGTCGACCGGTTTCTTTCGCGACACGCTCGCCGCCGACCTGCGCGGCGCCGCGAGCGTCTCCGCCGCCGCCCCGCTCATCGTCGCAAGCGGTTTTGTCACGCACGAGCGATCGGGCCGCCGCGCCTCGAAGGTGCTCGTCTACGGTGTCGACGGCCGCTTCTGGGAGTTTCATGGCCTCGAGGATCCCGATGGCGTGTTCGTGTCGCCGGCGTTGGCCGCCGAGCTCGACGCTGGCGACGGCGACGTGCTGCTGACGCGCGTGCAGCGCCCGTCGGAGATTCCCGTCGAGTCGCTCTTCGGACGAAAGGACGACGTTGGCCGGACGATCCGGCTCACGCTCGCCGGCACGCTCTCCCGCGAGCGGCTTGGCGAGTTCGCGCTCCAGCCGCAGCAGACGGAAGTGCGGGCCATCTTCGCGCCGCTCGGGCGCATCCAGCGCGATCTCGACGTGGGCGGCCAGGTGAACACGGTCATCCTCGCGGGAGAGGAGGCCGGAACCCGCGCGCTCCGTTCCGCGCTCCGCCTCGAGGATCTCGGCGTCAGGGTGACTCCGATCGAGGGATCGCGCGCGCTCGTCCTGGAGAGCGCCACTGGAATCGTCAACGAGGCGCTCGAATCGGCGGCCCAGCGGGCTGGAGAGAGGCTGGGCGCGCGTCCCGTACCGGTCTTCACATACCTCGCCAACACGATGCGGGCGGGCGGCAGACAGGTTCCCTACTCGCTCGTCACTGCGACCGATCTTGCGCTGCTGCCACGATCGCGCCGCGAAAGTCCCGCAGCGCCGACCGACGCCGGGAATCCCATCTTCCTCAACGACTGGGCCGCGCGAGAGCTCCAGGCAAGCCCCGGCGACCCGATCGACATCGAGTACTACCTGTGGGATCCAGCCGGCGGGCTGCTGACGCGGAACGCGGCCTTCACCGTGGCGGGTATCGTTCCGATCGAAGGCCTTGCCGCGGACCGCAGGCTCGCGCCCGAGTATCCGGGCATCACCGGGTCGGAAAGCCTCGCGGAGTGGGATCCGCCCTTCCCCATCGACCTCTCCCGCGTGCGTCCGCAGGACGAACGCTACTGGGAGGACTATCGGACGACGCCCAAGGCGTTCATTCCGTACGAGCGCGGCCGCGACCTCTGGACGTCGCGGTACGGCGGACTCACCTCCATGAGGTTCCTGCTGCCGGAGGGCAGCAGCGTGGCCGGCGCAGCCCGCGCGTTTCGGGCCGACCTCGGCGAGATGGTCGCTCCGCAGGCCATGGGTGTGACGATCTCCCGGGCCCGGGCGATGGCGCTCGAAGGATCCCGGGGAGCGACGGATTTCGGCGAGTACTTCACGTACTTCAGTTTCTTCCTGGTCGTCGCGGCGCTGCTGCTCGCGGTCCTCTTCTTCAGGCTGGGGATCGAGCAGCGGCTCCGGCAGATCGGCACCCTGCGAGCGTCCGGGTACAGCGTTGCAGCCGTCCGCCGCGTGCTCCTCGGCGAAGCGGTCGTTCTGGCCACCGCCGGCGCGGGGCTCGGCGTACTCGGTGCGATCGCGTACGCGCAGCTCGTCGTCTACGGCCTGCGAACGTGGTGGATTGGCGCCGTCGGGACGACGCTCCTGACAGTTCACGTGTCGCTGCCTTCGCTGGCCGCGGGCGCCCTTGGAGGCATCGCGGCAGCCATCGTCTGTGTGCTCGTCTCGCTCCGCGCCGTCGCGAGGCACTCTCCGCGTGCGCTCCTGGCGGCGCAGGCGCTCGACGTCGCCGATGCCGTCGATCCCCGGCGCGCACGCCGCAGCAGACGGGCCGCCGTACTTCTCGCCGCGGCAGGCGGCATGCTGCTGGCCGTCGGGTTCGCAAACCGCGCGGCGCAGGCCGGAGCGTTCTTCGGGGCGGGCGCCGCGCTGCTGATTGCCGCGCTCATGTTCCTTGCCGCGTGGCTCCGGGCGCGCGACGCGAGACCGATCCGCGGCCGCGGCCTGTGGGCCATCTCGCGGCTGGGCTTCCGGAGCGCCGCGTCGAGGCCCGGACGCAGCGTGCTCTCTGCCGCGCTCATCGCCGCGGCCGTCTTCATCATCGTGTCGGTGGACGCGTTCCGGCGCGGCGGCGGCGAGCTGTCGGCCGATCGCCGATCCGGCACGGGCGGTTACGCCCTGCTCGCCGAATCCGAGCTGCCGCTCCTGCACGATCCGAACGAGCCGGCCGGGCGCGAGGAGCTGCTCATTCGCGCGCCAGAGCTTGTCCGCGCGCGCTTCGCGCGCTTCCGTGTCCGCGAGGGCGAGGATGCAAGCTGCCTGAACCTGTACCGTCCGACCAACCCCACGATCGTGGCGCCGGAATCCTCCTTCATCGAGGAGGGGCGCTTCGCGTTTGTGGCGTCGCTGGCCGGGACGGAGGAAGAACGCGCGAACCCCTGGCTGCTCCTGCGAAGACGGTTCGACGATGGAGCAGTGCCGGTGATAGCCGACGCGACGTCTCTGCAATACGTGCTGCACCTGGGAGTGGGCGATTCGCTCTCGATGGACATCGGCGCGGAGGAGCCGCTCGTGCTGCGCTTCGTCGCATCGCTCTCCGACAGCGTGCTGCAGCGTGAAATCATCATGTCCGAGGAGCAGTTCGCCAGGCTCTTCCCCCGGCAGGCTGGCTACCGCATGTTTCTCATCGAGGATCCCGGGACTCGCACGCGCGAAGAGACGGCACAGCTCGCCGGTATCCTGGAACGCGAGCTCCGGCCGTTCGGCATCGACGCGATTGCCACGGTCGATCGGCTGGAGGAGTTCCACCGGGTCGAGAACACCTACCTCTCGACGTTCCAGGCGCTCGGTGGCCTGGGCCTGCTGCTCGGGACGGTGGGTCTGGCCACGGTCATGTTCCGGAACGTGCTCGAGCGACGCCGGGAACTCGCGGTGCTGCGGGCCGTGGGGTACGATGCCCGCAACGTGTCCACCATGATCCTCGCCGAGTCGGCGTTCCTCCTCGGTACGGGAGTCGCTGCGGGCGCCGGCTGCGCACTTCTCGCCATCGCGCCGGCGTGGCTGGCTCGCGGCGGCACCGTTCCAGGCGCAGGACTCCTGCTGCTGCTCGGAGCCGTCGTCGCCGGAGGGCTGCTCTCGTCGCTCGTCGCGGTTCGTGCCGCGTCGAGCGGGCGGATGCTGGACGCGTTGAGGGCAGAATAGGGTATGGGCGATGGGCGATGGGCAATGGGCAAGCGGGAGGGGGATTAGGGCACAGGGCACAAGGCAAACGGCCATGACTTACCTGATCGTTCAGGCGTTCCTCGTGCTCGCGCCGGTCTGGAAGGCGGCGGCGCCGGACGCGGCGTGGCTGCAGTGGGGCGGGCCCCGGCGCAACTTCATGGTCGAGACGGCCAATCTGGCGGAGAGCTGGCCGTCCGGCGGTCCGCGGCGGCTCTGGGAGCGGGCGCTCGGCGAGGGGCACTCGGCGATTCTCTTCGAGGATGGGCGGCTCTACACGATGTACCGGCCGCTCGGCCTGCTGTCGGCGATTCGCCGATCGCGGCAGGAGACGGTCGCGGCCTTCGATGCGGCGTCCGGAAAGACGCTCTGGGAGCACACCTACGATGCGCCGGTGGATGGCCTCGACCTTTCGGAGGGGGCCGGTCCGCATTCGACGCCGCTCATCGTCGGCGACCTGCTCTACGCCATGAGCAGCCGGCTCGAGATCTTCGCGCTCGAGAAGCGTTCCGGCAAAGTCGTCTGGACCCGCGATCTGGTCCACGAGCTGAACTCGCCGCTCGACGACCGCGGATACTCCTCGAGTCCCATCGCGTATCGCGACACCGTCATCGTCCCGGCGGGCGGCGCCGGGTCGTCCGTCGTCGCCTTGAACCAGAAGACCGGCGAGATCGTGTGGAAGGGCGGCAATTTCAGGGCCGCTCCCAGCTCGCCGATCCTGATCGACGTGAACGGCCAGGATCAGCTCGTCGTGCTGGGCGCCAACGAGATCGTCGGCATGGATCCGGCGAACGGCCGGATCCACTGGACGCACCCGCACAGCACGAGCTGGGGGCTGAACATCAGCACTCCGGTCTGGGGCGAGGGCAATCTGCTCCTGGTGTCGTCGGCGTACAACAACGGCACGCGCGTGCTGAGGCTCACGCAGAGCGATGGCTCGACGACGGTCCACGAGGAGTGGTATCAGAACCGGATGCGCGTCCATATCGGGACGGTGATCCGGCTCGGCGATTACGCGATCGGCTCGAGTGGCGACTTCGGCCCCTGCCCGACGACCGCCATCGACCTGAAGTCGGGCGCCGTGCTCTGGCAGAACCGGGAGTTCGCCAGGTCGACGTTCCTCTATGCCGACGGCAAGCTGATCCTCATGGACGAGGACGGCCACCTCGGTCTGGCGGCCGTCTCGAGGGAGGGCATGAAGGTGCTGGCGAAAGCCCCGGTGCTGACGAACCGGGCGTGGACGGTGCCGACGCTGGTTGGCGCGCGGCTATATGTCCGGGACCGCGAAACGATGATGGCCTTCGATCTCGGAGGCTGATCGGGGTCACCGACAGCCATCGTGTCTGGTCGTTCGATCGCGGACCCGACGAGCCGACCCGTCAGCGACGGAAAGCTCCTCTACGTCATCGGCGATTCCGGCGTCGCTCACGCGCTGGAGGTCAAGACGGGGAACGTCATCGGGAAGGGAGGTCAGACGTCGGCAGGGCAGTAGGCGGACGCGGCGGCGAAGAGTGCAGTGTCAGGCCCCCAACTTCCGCTTCCCGGAACTTGGGAGTTGGGAGTAGGAGATTGGGTGTTCGGCGGGCGGCGAGTCCGCCCTACCCCTGTGGCTTGTAGTACAGCACCATGCCCGCGCCGATGGCGGTGACGAGGAAGCCGACGTAGAGCAGCGGATGCGGCGCGACCTTGGGAGGGTGCGTGTACATCGTGTACAGCACGTTTACGAGCGGAGCGCCTCCAAAGACCAGCGGCATCACGTAGGTGGGCGTCCCGCCCGTCCGGAACGAGTAGATGATGCACACGGCGCCGATGGCGCCGAGCGCGCCGGCGACGGTTGCCGCCGCTGCGCCGATCCGGTTGAAGCCGGCCAGCCCCTGCCCCTGAGACGCCAGCGCGGCGACAGGCACGAGGACGCCGATCAGGAAGTAGGCGATGCCGACGCACAACAGCGCGCGCATCGGGCTTCCAAGCCTCACTTGTCCCTGGTGCAGCATCGCGCCATAGACGCCCCACGACAGCACCGCTCCCCCTACGAACGCCAGCCACGTCATGAGCGCTCCAATCACGAATGCTGATTGCTGAATGCTTCCGAATGGTGAACGTCGAGTTCCTTTTGCCTTGTTCCTTATTCCTTGCTATCGCCTCCACTCGGGAGCGTAATCGCGCCGGCGCCCACGCTCTTCGATCCACAGGCTCAGCATGAACACGCCGAATACCTCGATCAACGCGATGGAGGCGTAGATCGCGTACCGCGTGAAGGCGCTCGGGTTCGGCCAGCTCGGGACGCCGTTGTCGAACGCCTCGCGCACCAGGCGGTCGAGCGCGACGTGCTCCCGGAGGATGAGCGCGATGGCCGAGCCGAAGATGACCGCGGTGCCGGCGAGGTTGCCCAGCACCATCTGGCCGGTTCTCCAGAACGGGAGCGCGCTGAGCAGCGCCACGATGGGCGGGACGCTCAGCTCGAGGGCAATCCACGACCAGCTAAGCTCGTTCACACGGCTCTCATCGTGTCGGGCGGGCGGACTCCAGCCGCATTCCGCTCGCCCGGTCACAGGCGTGTCTTCCTCTACGCTCCGGGTGCGCGATACGGCACGGCCGTCTTGCACGCCGCGTCGACCTCCTCCGGGGTGATGAGCGGAATCGTGGACAGTCGGGCGGCGCCCGACGCGTTGACCGCCAGGCTGATCGCGAGTCCCGCGGTCGCATTGGGGAAGTCGGTGATCACGACGGCGTCGTCCTCGCCGTAGGCGAAATAGAACGCCTCCACCTTCCCCCCCATGCTCTCGAGCAGCTTCGTCACGGCAGCGCGCCTTCCGGTGCCACCCTCCTTCATGAGTCCCCTGGTTCCCTCCGCGGTGTAGGACACCTTCACCATGAACTTTGCCATCTTCCTCTCCACTTGTTGGCCGCTTGCTCCTGAATCTGCCGGAAGCCGGGCCTTCGGCCCCCGTCCGTCGACCAGCACGATAGCTCTTATCGTCACAACAGGTCCAGTCCGATCGGATTTGCGCGTTGCGGCCGCGCGTAGTATAGAGAGTGCGGCTTCCGGGGGAGCGGGTTCGCCACTGGCGCGGCGGCTGCGTGGCTTCGCCAGAGCCGGCGTTAAAACCCAGTCAGGAGAGGTTTCCATGCACACCTTCGCATCGCTCGTCTCTCAGTACTGGTGGACGCTCGTACTGCGCGGTCTCGTCGCGATCCTGTTCGGCATTCTGGCATTCGTCTGGCCGGGGGTCACGCTGTCGGTTCTCGTGCTGCTCTTTGGCGCCTACGCGCTGGTTGATGGGATTGCCGCCGTCATGATGGGCGTCAGAGAGTATGGCGACCGTGAGCGCTGGTGGGCGACGATGCTCGCCGGCATCGCGGGCGTCGCAGCGGGGATCATCACGTTCGTCATGCCCGGCATCACGGCGATTGCCCTGCTCGCGGTGATCGCCTTCTGGGCCATCGCGATCGGAGCATTCGAAATCATGGCGGCGATCCGCCTCCGGCACGAGATCGAAGGCGAGTGGCTGCTGGCGCTGGGCGGGGTGCTGTCCATCGCATTCGGCGCGCTGATGCTCTTCTTCCCGGGTGCGGGCGCGCTGGCCGTCGTGTGGTGGATTGGCGCCTTCGCGCTGGTGCACGGCGCCGTGCTGACGATGCTCGGGTTCCGGCTCCGTGGGGTCGCGCGGCTGATTCGCACTCCGCACTGACTTGCTAGTCCCCTCTCAACGCCAGTATCGGATCGATCGACGCTGCGCGTCGCGCGGGGACCCAGCCTGCCGCCAGGCCGACTGCGAGCAGTACCGCCACGATCGCGCCGCTGACGACGATATCTCCGGGCCGCACTTCGAAAAGCAGGTCGGCCAGCAGCCGGCTCGTCCAGAAGGAGCCCGCCAGCCCCAGCGCGACTCCGATCGCCGCAGGCAGAAGCATCTGGCCGAGCACGAGCCGGACGACAGCGGAGCGCGTGGACCCGAGCGCCATGCGTATCCCGATTTCCCGCCTGCGCTGTGAGACGTAGTACGAGAGCACACCATAGATGCCCACGGCCGCGAACGCGAGGCTGATCGCCGCGAAAACACCCAGCAGCCGCATGAACGATTGCCGCCATTCGACCGACAGTCCCACGACATCGGCCATCGTGCGAATCGAAGCTGGCGGGAGCGCGGGATCGATGCGTCGAAGCAGCTCCCGGAGCTCGCGCGCGCTGGAACCCGTCAGACTGCCGCGCGACTTCGCCACGATCGTCATTACGGGCCACGCCGCCTGGCCGTACGGCACGAAGATCTCCGGTCCGGGTCGATCGTCGAGCCCGAAGTGGCGGACGTTGCCGGCGACGCCGACGATCGTGAGCCAGGGGCTCCGGCTGGTGAATCCACCGATCTTCAACCGCTGCCCCACCGCGTCTTCGCCCGGCCAGTACCGGTCCGCTGCAGCACGATTGACGATCACCGTGAGCGCTCCCTTCTGGCGATCGCCGATCGTGAAGTCCCGGCCGCCGGCAATCGGGATGCCCAGCGCGCGGAAGTAGCCCGGGCAGGACACGCGGTAGTTTGCCGACGCCACCTCGTTCGGGGCCGGAGCCGGCCTCCCTTCGATACTGAAACTGCGTCCCGCGTTCGCGCCCGACAGCGGCAGATGGCTGACCGCCCCCACGACGGCGAACGACGATGCCGCGGCGCTGCGAGCGAGGTCCTCGCAGAACGCCGCCCGCTCGGCCGGCCCGTACGTGTCCGCCTGCGGCAGAGAGACCCGCATCGTCAGGACGTCCGCCGGATCCAGCCCTGGATCCACGTGCAGCAGGTTGGCCAGGCTCCTGACGAGCAGCCCGGCGGCGCAGAGCACGAGGATCGCCAGCGCGATCTCGGCGGTCACGAGCGCACGATGCGGGCCCAGTGCGCTGCGAGACAGTCCGCGAACGCCTTCCTGCAGGGCGTCCTGCAAGCCCGAACGGCGAAGACCCGCGAGAGGCGCCAGCGAGAAGAACATCGCCGAGACCGTGGACGCCGCCGCGGCGAACGCCAGGATGCTCCCGTCGATGCGAACGTTCGCCCTGCCGCGGAACCAGAACTCCAGGAGCTGCGGACCCAGAAGAGCATCGACACCGCGTGTACCGACCCATGCGAGAAGGAGACCCGCGAGCCCGCCGAGGGCGGCGAGCGCCAGACCTTCGATCAGGAGCTGGCGCGCGACTCTGCCCGTTCCGGCTCCGATCGCCATGCGAACGGCGAACTCGCGCCGCCGAACCAGCGCCTGGCCCATCTGCAGGTTTGCCACGTTCACGCACGCGATACAGAGCACGAAAGCGACCGCCCCGAACAGGACGATGAGTATCCGGCGGACGGTCTGCAGACCCATCTCGGACATCCGTGTCACGACGCCGGACTCGAATCGGTTCTCGGTGTAGGTGTCCGCGAGCTTCCTTCCGATCGCCTTGAACTCGGCCCGGGCCTGTTCGAGGCTCGTGCCGTCCTTCAGCCGGCCCGCGACGAAGAACGAGTGGGCATCGCGAGCGGCATCCTGTGGTGTGAAGGCGATGGGCACCCAGAGACCCGTGCCCCCACGCGGGAAGACGAATCCGGCGGGCATGACGCCGATGACCTCGTTGGGCGCGTCGTTGAGCCTCAAGGTGCGGCCGATCACGTCCGGGTCGCCGCCGAACTGCGAGCGCCACACGGCCTCGCTGATCACGACGACGTGGTGGCCTGGTGCGTCCTCGTCGGGCCTGAACGTGCGGCCGAGCACAGGTCGGATACCGAGGACATCGAACAGGCTCGACGAGGCCCGGACGCCCGCGACCTGCTCGGGCTCGTTTGCAGCCGCGATGTTGAACGTCACGAATTCCCAGATTCCCAGGCTCTCGAGCGTGGTGCTCATCCGACGCCAGTCCTCGTAGACGGGCGCCGCGACGATATATCTGCTGTCGGGGTCGTCGGGACTCCCTTCCCAGAGCAGCACGAGCCGATCGGGCTCAGGATACGGGAGCTCGTCGAACAGGACCGCCTTGAAGATGCTGAAGACGGCGGTGCACGCGCCGATGCCGATGGCGAGTGTCAGGATGACCACGGAGGAGACCGCCGGCCGACGCCCGAAGAGGCGGCAGGCCTGCCGGACGTCGCCGCCGAGATGTGTCAGCCAGAGCCGCCGGCGGGCGGCGGCATCGAGTGGCTCGGCGCGAGCCCGTCGTCGCAGTGCGCGTGCGATGGGGGCAAGGCCTGCCAGCTCTGCGGCCGCAGCGGCCGCGGCCGTGTCCTCGCTGGCGCCGCCGGCACGCGCCGCGCGGTAGACGTCTTCGAGGTGCTGCGCCAGCTCCTCGATGGCATCGGCGTGGCGATCGGACGGCTCGCCTTCCGCGGCGAGCCGCGAGCGTACGAACGCGGACCAGTCAGGCATGGCGGAGGCCTGCCGCGCGCGACAGCGCACGAAGAAAGGCCGACCATCGCGTGCGCTGACCGGCCAGCGCGGTGCGGCCCTCCGCGGTCAGGCGATAGCACCGGCGCCGGCGCTGGCCCGCCGACTGGCGCCAGCGTCCTTCGATCCAGCCCCGACCCTCCAGCCGGTAGAGGAGCGGGTAGAGAGAAGCTGCCCGGAACGTCAGCACGCCGCCGGATCGATCGGCAATCGCGCGACAGATGTCGTAGCCGTGGAGCTCGCCGCGTTCGAGGCATGCGAGGATGAGCAGCTCGGCGCTTCCCTTGCGGGCCGCGGCGTCGGTGATGGGGTCGGTCATATATATGTGTCATATATATATGACTGATGAAGTCAGCGGTCAAGCGGGCGGCCCTGCGGAGGTCGGACTGGCAGACCTGCCGGAACCTGGGACAAGATACCCTGTCGGGCGAAGGGAGAGAACCGGCGATGATGCTTCCGCGATCCTTCGAGAGAGCTGCCATTGGACTACTCCTGATCGGCATATGTGGAGCGGCGCACGCGCAGACCGGGCGTCCCCGTGTCGGGGTGGCGTTCGGCGGCGGCAGCGCCAGGGGCATCGCGCACATCGGCGTCATCCGGTGGTTCGAGGAGCATCGCGTCCCGATCGATCTGGCCGCGGGCACGAGCATGGGCGGGCTGGTCGGCGGCGGCTTCGCCGCGGGGATGTCCGCCGACGAGCTGCAGCACCTGATCGAGACCACCGACTGGGACATGATGTTCGGCAGCTCGTCGTTCCCCTTCAAGAACGTGCGCAGGAAGCTCGACGCGCGGCTCTACCCGTCGCGGCTCGAGTTCGGGCTCAAGCGGGGGATCGTGCTGCCAACCTCGCTCAACAACGGCCAGCAGGTGGATTTCCTGCTGGCGCGGATTGCCGCGGCGTACTACGGGATCGATCATTTCGACGAACTGCCTACGCCATTCCGCACCGTGGCGGTCGATCTCCGCACGGCGCAGCGCGTGGTGCTCGACAGCGGTTCGCTGGCGCAGGCGATGCGGGCGACCATGTCGCTGCCGGGGGTGTTTCCGCCAGTCGAGGTGGACGGGCAGGTGCTCGTCGATGGCGGCGCGCTCGACAACATTCCCGCGGACGTCGTTCGCGACATGGGCGCCGACGTCGTGATCGCCGTGGACGTCGGCTACCTGCCGGAGGAGGAAGTCGAGCTTTCCCTCTTCGGGCTGATGAGCCGGACGGTCGATGCGATGATGCGTGCGAACACGGCCCGGGCGCTGCAGGCCGCCGATACGATCATCGCCGTGGACGTGCAGGAATTCGGCTCACTGGACTGGCGCCGCGCCGACGCGCTCATCCAGCGGGGATACGAGGCGGCCGAGCGCCATCGCGA
Source organism: Vicinamibacterales bacterium (assembly GCA_035455585.1). GTDB lineage: Bacteria > Acidobacteriota > Vicinamibacteria > Vicinamibacterales > 2-12-FULL-66-21 > DATIEW01. Next base: position 19,832 of record DATIEW010000150.1, read on the forward strand.
CGACCTGCTGCGGCTGGCCGTCGGCGAGGCGGACTGGCAGGCCTGGGTGGCCGCGCGCGCGGGCCGGCGGCGCCAGACGATTCCAGCGCCGCAGTCGATCTCCACGGCGGGCATCGTTCAGGCCGACGCCGCGCTGGTCCGCCGGACGCTCGCGCGTCATCTCGACCGAGAACTGAACCTCCCTGAGCTCGAGACGGATCTGGCGACGCTCTCCGGCCTCGACCGGTATCAGACCATCGGCTGGCAGATCATCGGCACGCCCGGCCGCGAGGGGCTCCTCCTGCACGCGAGCGAGAAGCCGTACGCGCCGCCCTTCCTCATGCTCGGCTTGAACCTCGAGAACACGACCTCGGACAGCTTCCGGGTCCAGCTCGCAGGGCGCTACCTGGCGTTCGACACGCTGGGCTCCGGGTCGGAGCTGCGAGTGGATGCTACCATCGGGTCCGATCCCTCCGCCGGCATCTCGCTCTACCGTCCCATACGCCGCAGCCGCGTGTTCGTCAGGCCGTTCGGCGTCGCGGAGACCAGCACACTCAACCTCATCGAGGACGACCTCGTCATTGCGGAGTACCGCGAAACGCGTTTGTACGCGGGGGCCGAGATCGGCGTGAACCTGTCGCGCCTGACGGAGCTTGCCGGTGGCATTCGCGCCGGCCGCCTGGACGCGACCGTCCGCGCGGGCGACCCGGATTTGCCGGAGCTCTCGGGGGGCGAAGCCCTGCTCCGGCTGCGGTTCATCCATGACGGCCACGACAGCCCCGTCGTGCCATCTTCCCGCACGCGTGCGCTAGTGACGTTCGTGCATTATCTGCAGTCGCCCGACGCGGAGGGCGTTACCAGGACGAACGACGGCGTCAGTCAGCTCGAGGGCAGCGCCGCGACGTTCTGGACCTGGCGCAGGCAGAACCGGCTGTTCACGGTGGCTTCCGGGGGCACCTCGTTCGACGGCCGGCCAATCTCCCAGTTCCTGCTCGGCTACCCGTTCCGCCTCGACGCCTTCAGCCTGGGCGAACGGCGCGGCGATCACTACGCCGTGCTGACGCTCGGGTTCCTCCATCAGGTCGCGCGTCTTCCTGATTTCCTCGGAGGTCCGTTCTACGTCGGCACGTGGCTGCAGAACGGCTCGGCCTTCAACACGGACGAGGACGCGGACATCAATTCGCATGCTGCCTTCGGCGTCGTCGCCGACACGCTGCTCGGCCCGGTCGTCGCCGGAGCGAGCGTCGGCTTCGATGGCGGCTGGCGGACGTTCGTCGGCATCGGACGAGTGCTCCGCTGATCGCGGGTCAGAACACTGCCCTGAGGCCGAGCCGGGTCTGGCTGGCCGAGTGACGTGACGGTGCTGATGACCCGGCCGAAAGTGGCGGCCGGCGTGTGATAGAGAATCTTCGGTTCGTGAACCGTTTCAGGAGTCGCATTCGATGCGGATACTGCTCGGCGCCGCGATCGCCGCGCTGTACGTCCTGCACCAGGACGTCTGGTTCTGGGATCGCGCGCGCCCGCTGGTCTTCGGTTTCCTCCCGATCGGGCTCGCCTATCACGGCGCATTCTGTCTGGCGGCGTCGCTCCTCATGTGGTGGCTGACGCGAAGCGCCTGGCCCGGGCACCTCGAGGAGGACCAGCGCCGTTGATACCCGCTGCGATCGTCTTCGGCTATCTCGCCATCGTCCTCTACATCGGCATTTTCGCGTTCCGGCACCGCGGACCACGGGAGGGAGCGGAGGACTACTTCCTGGCCGGCCGATCGCTCGGGCCAGTAGTGTTCCTGCTGTCGCTCTTCGGCACGAACATGACGGCCTTCACGATCCTCGGATCCGCCGGGCACGCCTTCTCGAACGGCATCGTGACGTTCGGCCTGATGGCGTCCGCATCCGCGTTCGTGATTCCGCTGACGCTCTTCTTCATCGGGACGCGGATGTGGGCGCTCGGCAAGCGGCACGGCTTCATGACGCCGGTCCAGATGTTCCGCCACCGCTGGGAGTGCGGGCACATCGGCACGGTCATCTTCGCGGTCCAGGCCGCGCTGCTCGTGCCCTACATCATCATCGGCGTCATGGGCGGCGGAACGGCGCTCAGGGCGACGAGCGGCGGCGTCATCCCGTACTGGTTCGGCGGCGCCGTCGTGGCGCTCGTGGTGATGAGCTACGTGTTCTTCGGCGGGATGCGCGGAACCGCCTGGGTCAATACGTTCCAGACGGTGCTGTTCCTGTCGTTCGGCGCGCTCGCGCTCGTGGTGATTGGAAGCGGGATGGGCGGTTTCCCGACCGCCGTCGAGTCGCTGATCGACTCGCCCTCCTCGGCGCACCTGCTGACGCGCGAGCGCATCTCGCCGCTCTACTTCTTCAGCTACACGTTCATCCCGCTGTCGACGATCGCGTTTCCGCACATCACGATCTTCTGCCTCACCGCGCGGCGGATGGGCCAGTTCAGGCGGACGGTGATCTTCTACCCGCTCTGCATCCTCGCCATATGGCTGCCATGCGTGTTCCTGGGCGTCGCCGCCAACGCGCTCGGCGATGTCCCGGCGATCGAACGAAAGCTCGCGGCGCGCCAGAAGCTGGCGGCCGCGCCGCCGTCGATGCCGGTCGACGAGCGCACGGCGCTCCAGCGTCAGGCGTCGGGCGACGACGTCATCCCGATCATGCTGGACACCTTTGCGCCGCTGTGGCTCGCGGGGGTTCTCGGCGCGGGCATCATGGCCGCGGTCATGGCCAGCGACTCGCAGATCCTCGCGCTGTCGACGATGTTCACCGAGGACGTGTTCGCCTATTACGGCGCCAAGGCGCGCTTCGGCGAGGCCGCGCAGGTGCACACGGGCAGGCTCTTCGTCGTGATCCTCACGGTCGTCGCGTACACGATCGCGCTCCAGGTGCCGCCGGGAATCTTCAACCTGGCGGTGCAGTACGCCTTCTCCGGCTATGCGGCGCTGTCGCCGCTCCTCGTGGCTGCGCTCTTCTGGAACCGGAGCACGAAGTGGGGCGCGCTGGCCGTCGCGCTGTGGACGGCGTGTGCGGTGATCTACACGGCGCGGGTGCCCGGCGCCCTCGCCTGGCTCGGGCTCCTGCCGGTCGTGCCGATGACGCTCGTTTCGTGCGTGCTGATGGTCGTCGTGTCGCTGCTGACGCGCCCGCCCTCGGCGGAGACGATCGGTCACTACGGCCTGCGGCGTCCGGCCTAGTGTGGTGTCAACGCCAACTTCCAACTCCCAACCTGGGGGATTGGGAGTTGGAAGTTGGGAGTTGAGCCGGTCCTACTTCCGACGCGCGTAGGTGATGCGCATCATCTGCATCTCCTTGCCGTCCGGTCCGGGGGCGTACATCGTCATCACCCGCTTCCCCTCCTGCGGCGTCTCGGAGACGGTTCGCGACTTCATCAGGTTGCCTGTCGCGTCGCGGCCCTCCATCCAGCCGGTCATCTTCTTCGACGCCGGATCCCACGTGCTTTCGCCGACGGCGATTCCCTGCGACAGAGAGTCGGTCCAGCTCCCGACGTATTTCTTCTTCCCGGGATCCCAGGCGGCGACCCCGTGGCCGTGGAAGGGCACGCCGGGCATCGCCTCGCCCTTGAAGTCCGAAATCAGGCATAGCCCGCCGCACCCGATCGTGTTGACCTCGACTCCCTTCGTCGTCACGGGCGTCGCGCCCGGTCCGGGAACGACCTCGATGATCGCATCCCAGGTGCCCTCGTCCATCTTCAGGATGGCATGCTCTGGACCGGGCTTCGGCTGCGGCGGGGGTTGCGTCGCGCGCGCGGGCGCGGCGGCGATGGCGAAAGCGGTCAGCGCGGCGAATGGGATTGCTGCGGCGATTCTCGACAGCCTCATGGAGTTCCTCCTCATGGTGGCCCTGTACTATAACGCCTCGGCACCCGGCATTCACGCGAACAGGTCGGGACGCCGTGCCCGCAGGCTCTCGGACGCCGTTGCGAGCCACTCGCGGAGCCGTTCGCGCGACGCCTGGTAGTCAGCCTCCGCGATGGCGTCCGCTGCCGGAAAGTCGTTGCGCTTGAACTCGAGGACGTCCGGCGAGATGTAGACGTCGGCCAGGGCGGCCTTCTCGCGGCGATACGAGATCCCGCCGAACTCGATGACGCGCATGAGCACGAGCAGGATGCTGGGCCGGTAGATGCGCCTGCCGCGCGTGGGATTGAACCGGTGCCAGATCGCCCGCCACCCGGGGACGTCGTCTCCGTAGTCGGCTACGTGATCGAGCTCGTGCGGCGGTGAGACGTCCACGCCGATGACGATCCCCTCGTTCGAGAAGGTCCTCATGACATCCACCGGCACGTTGTTGATCAGGCCGCCGTCCACGTGCAGCTCGCCGCCGATCACCACCGGGGGGAAGATGCCCGGCGCGCGCGAGCTGGCGAGGACGGCGTCGGCGAGGCTGCCGGACGTATGAACCTTCAGCTCCGCCCTGTTCAGGTTCGCGGACACGCAGAAGTAGGGAGTCCAGAGATCTTCGATCCGCGCGTCCCCGAAGAGCCCGCGGATGAACCGGCTGGCCTTGCCGCCGCGCTTGAAAGATAGAAAGGGCAGCGTCATGTCGTCGAACGAGTCGGCGAAGCCCGTACGCATCTCGCGGATGATCCCTTCGGATTCGGAGCCGCCAACCCACTGTGCCCCGACCAGCGCACCCATGCTCGCTCCGCCGATGGCGTCCACGGGGATGTTCGCCTCGCGCAGGGCGCGAAGGACGCCGAGGTGGGCGAGGCCCCGGGCGAATCCGCCGCCCAGAGCAAGCCCGATCGCATTGCCGGTCAGGAACCTCGAGAGCCGCTCGTAGTCGGCATCGGCGCTTTTCCGGACATGGAGATGCCGTTCGAGCGTCCGTCCTTTCAACCAGCGCGCCGATCCCGTGGGAGCGGGGGCCGCGTCGCCGTGCAGCAGCGCGAGTGTGACGGGAGTCCGCCGGGAGCCGCGGGTCAGCAGTTCGGCCTCGATCTCGCCGGCAGCGCCGTCGCCCGCTGCGTCCGCTACCAGCAGCACTCGGTCCGCCTGCCGGACACAGCGCTCCGTCCAGGGGGACAACCGCGCGTCCGACTGATACAGGACGAACCGGTAGTCCACTTCCTGCTGCGCGAGCCACTCGACGAGGCCGAGAGTACCGCCCTCACGGTCGGGAGCCTGTGAAGCTCCGGGCCTCTCGAACCGCCGATCGACCCTTTCGCTCGTCAGATGCAGGGTGCGCCCCAGACGCGACAAAGCGGTCGCCAGCCTGGCTGCGAACTCGTGCAGGTTCACGCCGGGGGCCGCCGGCACGACGGCGATTGTCGTGACGTCGGCGCGGCGCCGTCTGCCTCTCGACATGTCGCGTACGCGCGACACGAGCCGGCTGGTCAGCATGAAGAGCATCGACTGGGGATGGCGTGCCACGATTCGGGCGACCCCCTCCCTCGACAGCCGCGCGAGCTGCGAGTCGCGCATGGCGAAGACGGTGGCGGACCGCGGCTCGCCGCTGAGGACGGCCATCTCGCCCACTGTCTCCCCGACGCCCAGCTCGGCGAGGACCGTTTCCGCTCCGTCCGCTTCGGACACCACCCGCAGCCGGCCGCTCACGACGATGTACAGACTGTCGCCCTCGTCGCCCTGCCGGAAGAGCACTTCACCGCCGTAGAGCGCGACGGGCTCGAACTCCGCCCCGAGGTCCGCCAGCGCCTCCGCGTCCACACGCGCGAACACCTCGCTCCGGTGCATGGTGGCCCAGAGCCGATGTCGGCGCAGCCGCGGTCGCAAGGCTTCCACGATCTGGAGAGCGCCCGCCGGCGAGCTGCGTGCGAACCGATCGAACCCTGCCCTGGTCAGCGCCGCAACGTCCGCGTCGCCTCGCGCGCGCACGCTCGCAGCCGCGGGCGCTTTCGAGAACAGGCTCACCTCGCCGACGATGCCGCCAGGCCCCACCTCGCCGTGGTGCGGTGAGCCGTGCCGGTCGACCGTCGCGGTCTCCAGCACGCCACTCAGAACCACGTACAGCGCATCGGATGCACGATCCTGCTCGAGGAGGAGTTCACCATCGGACAGCGAGACGAGCGGCATCCCTGCCGCCAGAGAGCGAAGCTCGCCGTCCTCCAGGACACCGAACACGTCGGTCGATCGGAGCGTCGCTGCCAGCGACAATACGTCGCGATGCGGGATCATGATGACTTCTCAGTCGATGCACGGCCGCCGCCTGACCCACGCAGAATCGGTCAGGAGGCTCGTGAAACGCTCAGCCTGTGTGAGGAAGGCTCCGGTGGAAGTCAATACTACACGCGGAGGGTTGACCTCGCACAGGCATCCGCAGCGCTTGGTGCTGCGGGCCTGGACGGCCAGCCGCGAGCAGCTGACGGGCGAGCTGCCCGCGTCGTGAAGGAGGGGACCTTCCCACACTGGCCTCTCACCCGTCAAGTAGAATGACGGCTGCTACTCCGGAGCTGACCAATGAGATGGACTCGCGGCGATCGAAGGAACGTCGAGGACATGCGGGGACGATCCGCCAGCATGCGGATGGGAGGGATTGGTCTGGGGGGCCTGCTGCTCGTGCTGTTGCTCACGTGGTTCACCGGGATGGACTTCCTCTCGCTCCTGGGGGGCGGCGGAGTGATAGTACCCGAGCCGGCTGGAACCTCCGGAGGGCCCGTCACCGCGTCTCCTGAAGAGGAGCGGCTCGTGGACTTCGTCGACGCCGTGATGGAAGACGCGCAGTCCGTGTGGAGCGGGCTGCTCGACACCCGCTACCGGCGGACGACCACGGTGCTGTTCCGCGACGCGATCCAGTCCGCCTGCGGCTTCGCGCAGTCGGCGACGGGGCCGTTCTACTGTCCGGCGGATCAGCGCGTCTACCTCGATCTCGGTTTCTTCACCGAGTTGCAGAGACGGTTTGGCGCGCCCGGCGACTTTGCCCAGGCGTACGTGCTCACGCACGAGCTCGGCCACCACGTGCAATCGCTGCTTGGCATCGAGCGCCAGGTGCGGCAGCTGCAGCAGGCGCGCCCCGATCAGGCCAATCAGCTGTCCGTTCGCATGGAGCTGCAGGCGGACTGCTTCGCTGGTGTGTGGGGGCGTCATGCCGCGCAGCCCGGCCGCAGTGCGCTGGGGAGGGTCGAGCTGGAGCCGGGCGATCTCGAAGAGGGGCTGAACGCCGCCGCGGCCATCGGCGACGATCGGCTGCAGCGGATGGCAGGAACCCGGGTGGCGCCGGACCGTTTCACCCACGGGACCTCGCAGCAGCGCGTCAGCTGGTTCCGGCGCGGGTTCGAGACCGGCGATCCGCAGGCATGCGAGACGTTCCAGTGATTTTCGAGCGCTGAATGCTGAATGCTGATTGCAGGATGTCCTCGATGAGGAGAACCATGGAGTCACGCCGCATCCTGATGGCCGCCGTTCTGTGCGGTGTACTGACCGGCGCCGTCGGCGGCGATGCACGGACGCCGTCTCGCGATGCCACAATCGGAGAACGGAGCCAGGCGGCCGCACCGCGCACTGCCGGGGCCGAAGCGGCGGTCGCCGAACGGGTCGACGAGTACATGCAAGCGCAGGCGCGCGTCAACCAGTTCAGCGGGACCATCCTGCTGGCGCGGAACGGCGCGCCGCTCGTCTCGAAGGGCTACGGGTGGGCGAACGTCGAGTGGGAGATCCCCAACACCCCCCGCACGCGATTCCGGCTCGGCTCCATCACCAAGCAGTTCACGTCCATGGCCGTCATGCAGCTGCGGCAGCAGGGCCGGCTCGACGTGCAGGATCCCATCTGCAGGCACCTCACGCCGTGCCCGGATGCGTGGAAGCCTGTGACGGTCCATCACCTGCTGACGCACACCTCCGGCATTCCCAGCTACACGAATCAGCCGGAGTACCGAAAGACGATGATGATTCCGAAGACGCTCGACGACATGGTGGCGGGATTCCGCGACCTGCCACTGGAGTTCGAGCCCGGATCGCGGTTCAGGTACAACAACTCCGGCTACTTTCTCCTCGGGATGATCATCGAGAAGGTGGCCGGGCAGCCCTATGAGCGTGTGCTCCGCGATCAGATCTTCGACCCGCTCGGCATGGACGACACTGGCTACGACCGTCCCGATACCATCCTGCCGCGCCGCGCATCCGGCTACAGGCGCACGCCGTCCGGGATTGGCAACGCCGCGTACCTCGACATGGTGCAGCCCTACGCGGCCGGCGCGCTGTACTCGACCATCGAGGATCTGCTGAAGTGGGATCAGGCGCTCTACACGGACCGCCTGCTGCCGGAGGGCGCGAGGACCGCGATGTTCACGCCGTTCAAGGAGAACTACGGCTACGGCTGGGCGGTCCGGCCGCCCTCACCGGCCACGTTCAACAGGCGTCAGATCGATCATGGCGGTGGCATCAACGGCTTCTCCACCATGATCATCCGGCTTCCCGACGATCGGATCTCGGTGATCGTTCTCGCGAACAACGAGAATGCCGGCGCGGGGCGCGTGGCGCGCGATCTGCTCGCGATTCTCCTCGGCGAGCCGTACGAGCTGCCGGTGGTTCGAACCGTCGCGACAGTCGACAGGAGTCTCTACGACAGCTACGTCGGCGAGTATCAGCTCGCCCCGGCTTTCATCCTCACGATCACCCGCGACGGCGATCGGCTCATGGCCCAGGCGACCGGCCAGCAGAAGCTCGAGATCTTCCCCGAGTCCGAGACGAAGTTCTTTCTGAAAGCCGTCGAAGCGCAGATCACCTTCGTCAAGGACGACCAGGGGAAGGTGACTCACCTGATCCTCCATCAGGGGGGCCGGGACCAGCAGGCGGCGAAGATCAAGTAGTCCTTCGATCAGGCTCCGGTTGCACGACCCGCGCGCTTCGCGGGAACATCGGGGCGCCTCACCGGCGGGTGGAGTGACGATGCGGAGTTGTTACGTGCTGGTGGTTCCTCTGCTCATGGCGGGCTCGTTCGGGCTTTCGAGGTCCCCGCTCCAGGCACAGACACCGGACATCCTGCAGGACCTGGAGAGCCCGATCCGTCCCCGCTCGGGAGTTCCGTGTCCGTCGCCGGACGTGTATTCACCTCTTCGGCCGGATCCGGCTGGGGTGCCAACCGTGGTCGGACTCAGCCTGGCGTTCCAGGACGTTGCCCAGCTGAGCGATGTGGATCAGACGTTGACCGTGGACGTTTATCTGCTGGTCCGCTGGCGCGATCGCCGGCTGGCTGATCCGTCGCGGGGCGACGGCTCGGCCGATTGTCCGATGCCAGGCGCGGAGCTGTGGATGCCTGCCATCGAACCCGACAACCTGCGTACGCGCCAGCAGTTCTATCAGGCCCACTTCCTGGTTGACGCGGACGGTCTCGTGACGGTCGGCCGGCGCTTCCTCGTGCAGGTGGCCAACCCTCTTGACTTTCGCAGGTTCCCTGTCGACACTCATCGGTTCCGGTTCACGCTCTGGCCCGTCGTGTCCCGGAGCGATGAAGTCCGATTCGTGGCTCTGAACCGGTTTCTGAGCCTGAACGACAGCCTCACCATCCATGGCTGGAACGTCGGCACCCTCACGGCGTCCGCGTCCGAGGGCGCCCGGGTCGGACGGGCCGGCATGTTTGCGCGATACGACGCCACGCTGGAGGTTC
>DATIEW010000151.1:0-2624 GCA_035455585.1 Vicinamibacterales bacterium
GCGCGTTCGGGATGGGGATCGACAAGCCCAACGTACGGCTCGTGGTGCACTGGCTGATGCCGGCGACGCCGGAGTCCTACTACCAGGAGGCGGGACGCGCAGGGCGGGACGGCGCTCCTTCGCGGAGCCTGCTCCTCTTCCACCCAGCGGACCGCCGGGTGTACGACCGCATGCGCGACGCCGGGCGTCCGACACCGGAGCTCGCAAGGCGCGTCTGGCAGGCGCTCGCGCGAGCCGGCGGAAACGGGACTGTCTCGCTCGATCCCGCAACAGTCCGGCAGCGGCTGCGTCGGCCACCCGGCCCCGACCGCGTCCGCGCGGCACTGGCGTTCCTTGTCGACCACGGCCTCGTGCACCTGGCAGCGGCGGATCCCGTGCGACGCGTGCGCGTCCTCGCGACGCCGTTCCGGTATGAGATCGAGCGGTCGAGCCTATCCCTGGAGGGACAGCGACTGCTCGGCGTCGTGACCGCGGGGCTGCCTGACGACGGATGGTGCCGCGTGGACCCCGCGGCACTCGGCCTGCCTCTCCACGCGCTCGAGCGCGCGTTGCAGGAGCTCGAGCACCGGCAGCTCGCGTACGTCGAACCGGCGCACGCCGAGGGCACGCTCGCGACCGACGGCTCCCGGCGGCTCGAGCGGGCCCTGCATCACCTCGCCCGGCGGCGCGCCGCGGATCGCGCAAAGCTCGATGCGATGGTCGGTTACGCCACGACCACCAGTTGCCGTCGATCGTTCATCCTTCGATATTTCGGCGACCATACGGCGCGCGCCTCGTGCGCCGGTTGCGACAATTGCGAGGCGTAGCGACACCGGCCGCACCCCCGTGCCCCCGAGACGCGCGACGCGGGAGTCCCGCGCGACGCCTCCGGTGGCGCCCGTGGGGCCGGCCCGCAAGACCCACGCATCCGCAGGCCCCCATGGACGACGCCATCTACTTCACCGAGCAGCATCTCACCGTCCGCGAGATGGTGCGCGGTTTCGCGCGGGACGAGATCGCTCCCATCGCCGCGAAGTACGATGCCTCCGCCGAGTTCCCCTGGGAGAGCATCCGGCGCATGGCCGACCTCGGCCTGCTCGGTGTCCCGTGGCCGGAGGAACTGGGCGGCGCGGGACTCGACGTTCTGAGCTACGTGATCGTGCTCCACGAGCTCGCCCGAGTCGACGCGTCGCACGCACTCACCGTCTCGGCGCACACCACGCTGGGCACCTCGCCCATCGTGAACTTCGGCACCGACGCGCAACGCAATCAATTCGTCCCGCTGCTCGCGTCGGGAACGGTGATGGGAGGGTTCGGCCTCACCGAGGAGAGCGCGGGGAGCGATGCCGCCGGGACGCGGACCACTGCGGTCCGCCGCGGGAACTGCTACGTCCTCAACGGCTCCAAGCGCTTCATCACGCACGCCGGCGTGGGGGAGATCTTCGTCGTCACCGCGGTCACCGACGCCTCGCAGGGAACGCGCGGAATCTCGTCGTTCATCCTGACGAAGCACAACGACGACCTCGCGAGGGCGGCGCCGTTCGGCATCGGCCACGACGACTCCCTTCCCGCGATGCCCGGATTTCGCGCCGGCAAGAAGGAGGACAAGATGGGTTGGCGCGCGTCCGACACGCGTGAGCTCATCCTGGAGGACGTGGAGGTGCCGGTCGAGCATCGGCTCGGCGCGGAGGGAGAGGGGTTCACGAACTTCATGCGCACGCTCGACGCGGGGCGCGTCGGCATCGCCGCGCTTTCGTTAGGTATCGCCGAGGGAGCGTTCGAGCAGGCGCTCGCGTATGCGACCGCGCGGCGGCAGTTCGGGCAGCCCATCGTCGAGTTCCAGGGCGTGCAGTTCCAGTTGAGCGACATGGCCACCGAGATCGAGGCCGGGAAGCACCTGGTCTACCACGCCGCCTGGCTCGCCCAGCACGGCAAGCCGTTCACCAAGGCCGCCGCCATGGCGAAGCTCTTCTGTTCGGAACTTGCGATGCGCGCGACCACCAAGGCCGTGCAGATTCACGGTGGATACGGGTATCTCAAGGACTACCCGGTCGAGCGCATGATGCGCGACGCGAAGGTCTGCGAGATCGGCGAGGGCACGAGCGAGATCCAGCGCATTGTCATCGCGCGCCAGCTCCTCCGGGAGTTCGAGGCGTGAACGCGTGAGCGGGCAGCGCACGATCCGGCGCCTCCGGGTGCCACTCGGATTCCTCCTGGCCGCACTCTACCTCGCCTTTGCCCGGCCCACGCCCGGCGCGTTGCTCGTCGGGATGCCGGTGGCGCTCGCGGGACTCGTCGTGCGCGGGTGGGCGGCCGGTCACATCGTCAAGAACGAGCGACTGGCCACCTCCGGACCCTACGCGCACACCCGCAATCCGCTCTACCTCGGCAGCTTCCTCATCGCCGCGGGCTTCGCCATCGCGGCCCACTGGTCGCTCCTGCTCGTGGTCATTGCGTTCTTCGTCCTGGTCTACGGCCCAACGATGGAACGGGAGCAGGCGAACATCCGGGGCCGCTTTCCCGAGGCCTACGCCGCCTGGGAGTCCAACGTGCCGGGCTTCGTTCCGCGGCTCACCCCGTGGTCCCAACCGACGACAGGCGGAGCGGAACCCTTTAGCTTTGCGTTGTATCTCCGGCATGGCGAG
>DATIEW010000152.1:0-2893 GCA_035455585.1 Vicinamibacterales bacterium
TCGACGTCGCCGCGGGCCGTCTTCCGCGCGAACACGCCATAGCGCCGGGCGACGTCCTTGATCTCCGCCGGCGTCCCGGTGAGGAACGTCCAGCCCGCCCCGCGCGCGCCGTGCGCCTGCGCGTAGCTCCGCAAGACGTCCGGGGTGTCGCGCTCGGGATCGACGGTGATGGCGACGAACGCCACTTTGGCGCCGAAATCCTTGCCCATCCGCCGGCCGAGCGCGGCGAGCTTCGCCGTGAGCAGCGGACACGTGTCGGTGCACGTCGCATAGACGAAGGTGACGGCGACGACCTTGCCGCGCAGATCGGCCAGGGCGAGGCGTCGGCTGTCGGCGGTCGTCAGCGCAAACGGCGGCGCCGCACCGATCGTGGGCAGCCGCGCGTCACGACCCGGTTGATGCGCAAGGGCCGGCATCGCCACCGAGAGGACGCAGGCGACGACGAGTCTCGCGACCGCCTGTGAAACGCCGCGTGTCAGCCCTTCAGCTCCCTCTTCAGCTCGTTCAGGAACCGCCAGTCGGTGCCCTGCGCGATGATCTTCTGTGGGCTCGACTTGATCATCCCCGCCTCTCGAAGACGCAGCGCATAGAAGCGCACCGTGTCCTCGGGGTCGTAGTCACGCCAGCGATCGTACCGGATCTCCTTGAGCATCTGCCGCATCAGGTCGTAGCGCGGCGTCCGGCCGCTGTCGACGAGATAGCGCGATGCGCGGTCCGGCTCCGAGGCGCAGACGTCGGTGCCCTTCAGGATGGCGCGCAGCGCGCGTTTGGTGGCGATGGGATGCTTCTGGACAAACTCGCGGTTCGCGGCCACGACGCAGCAGAAGTACTGAGACCAGGGACGGTCCAGATTGCTGTTGACGACCACGTGGCCGATCTTCCGAGCGCGGATCTCCTGAGGATCGGGGGGAAACCCCATGAACGCGTCGATCTTGCCCTCCGCGAGCAGCGCGATCGACTTGTCGGTAGGATGGGTGACCCAGTGGACGTCCTTTCGCGGGTCGAGGCCGACGTGGGCGAGCATGCTCGTGAGAAAGACGTGCTCCGGCCCCTCGAGGCCCCGAATGCCGATGGTCTTCCCCTTGAGATCGCTCAGGGTGCGCACGCGCTCGATCGCGAACAGCTCGTAGCAGCCGGGGTGCACGCCAGCCAGGATGCTGATCGGAGCGCCGGTGTCGAGACGCAGGATCAGCGGACCGGAGAAGTGCATGTTGATGTTCGCCTCGCCAGAGACGAGGGCGTCGGCGATCGCGCGGGGTCCATCCTTTCTCTTGTCGATGTACCGCACGTCGGTGAAGCCCTCCCCGTGCAGGAGGTCCTCCGCGACGTATTGCGGCGCCTGGCACATGGACGCCGTCTGCAGGAGGACGAGGCGTGTCGTCTCCGGCGGCGGCTCCGCATCGGCCGTCCTCGGCCTTCCGGCCAGCGCCGCCGCCGCGCCCGCCACCCCCACGCCCCGCAGCAGATCGCGCCTGGTGATCATCCCTTCAGCTCCTTCTTCAGCTCGTTGAGGAACCGCCAGTCCGTCCCCTGCGCGATGATCTTCTGTGGGCTCGACTTGATCATGCCGGCCTCGTGGAGCCGCAGCGCGTAGAAGCGGACGGTGTCCGCGGGATCGTAGTCGCGCGACCGGGGCCAGGGCACGTCGCGCAGGGTCTGGAGCGCATAGTCGTAGCGCTTCGCGTACCCCTTGTCGACGAGGAATCGCGCGACCCGCTCGGGCTCGCTCGCACAGAGGTCGGTCGCCTTGAGGACGGCACGCAGGACGCGCTTCGTCGCGACGGGATGCTTCCGGACGAACTCGCGGTTGCCGACCATCGTGCAGCAGAAGTACTGCGACCAGGGCTTGTCCATCGCGCTGTTCACGACGACGTGACCGATGCCTTTCGCGCGCAGCTCCTGAGGGTCGGGGGGAAAGGCCATGTAGGCATCCACCTGCCCCGCCGCCAGGAGGCGTTTGCCCTCCTCCTGGGAATGGATGGCCCACGCGATGTCCTTCCGGGGATCGAGACCGACGTGGGCCGCCATCGCCGAGACAAAGACGTGGCCGACGCTCTGCAACGCCCAGATCGCGACCGTCTTGCCCTTGAGGTCCCGCACCGCGCGGATGCGGTCGGTTCCGAACAGCTCGAAGCAGCCGACGTGGATCCCCGCCAGCAGCACGATGGGATCCTGCGCGTCCAGGCGGACGAGGAGCGGCCCACTGAACGCCGTGCTGAAGTGGATCTTTCCCGACGCGAGGTCGCGCCACTGCGCAAGACCGGCATCGGCCGATTTGATGTACGTGATGCTCGAGAACCCTTCGCCCCGCAGCAGATCCTCGGCCACGAACTGCGGGGCCGCGCAGAGGCTCGGGCTGTGACCGATCCGCAGCGTCGTTGTCTCGGGCGGTGGCTCCGCTTCGGCCCGTGGCGGGAGAAGTCCGAGCACGCCCGCTCCGACCGCCCCTGTCGCTCCGGCCAAGAAGTGACGCCGGGTGTGCATTTCTCCCCCCTATCCCTTCAACAGCTCCTCGAGGGAGCGGCCAATCGGTGCCCTGCGCGATAGGGCGCTGCGGCGTCGATCTTATCATTCCCGTGCGGAGGCGGAGGGCACAGAAGCGCACCGCGTCCTCCGGATCGGAGAGGCGCCACTTCTTACACGGAACGTCCTTCATGGTCTCGAGATGGTCTCGAGCGCGTGGCGGTAATGAGGCGTGAAGCCGCCGTCGACGATCCGTCCATCACCCCACCTTCACCGGGTGCGGCACCGGCACGTTGTACCCATACCCCTGCGCGTTCCACGGCATGGCTGGCGGCTGGGTGCCTCCCTGGTCGTCGATCGCGCGGGTCAGGATCGTGTGCTCGCCGGGACGGGCGTTCCAGTCGAAGTCCCAGCGCGTCCACGCGCGCGG
>DATIEW010000153.1:0-4630 GCA_035455585.1 Vicinamibacterales bacterium
CGCACGCTACGAGGTGAAGGCGATTGGAGAGGGGGGCGCGCCGATCGCGTCCGGGGTGTTTGAGCGCCTCGTGGTGCTGCGGAGCCGGCCGGCGGGGGCGATCGCGAACCTCGTACGCAAGGAGATCCGGCTCCAACAGCCGACGTTCCTCATCGCTGCGCTGTTCGCGGCCGTCTGGCTCGCTGCGATGCTGTTCTTCTCCGTTCCGGCCGCCCGGCCCGATGTCGCGAACGTGGTCTTCACGCTGCTGCTGGTCAGCTACTACCCGCTGGCGATCCTCGTGTGCGGCACCATCTCGATCGGCGAGGAGACGTCGCTCGGCACGCGATCGTGGCACCTGACGCTGCCGGTCTCGTCGCTGACACAGTGGGCGGTAAAGGTCGGCGTGACGCTCGCCGTCGGCGGGCTCCTGGCCGTTGCCCTCCCCCTCATCCTGGCCAGGTTCGCACCATCCTTCGTCGCGCTGCCGGCGGGGGAGATCCAGCTGCCGCCGGCAGCGATGACCGCGCTCGCCGCCGGTCTGCTGATCGTCATCAGCTTCTGGTCGGCGACGCTCTTCGCGCACACGGTCAGGGCCGCGGTCGCGGTGGGAATCTTCGTGCCGCTGTTGTGGATCGCCGCCGCGCTGGCCACGCTGATCGCGCAGCGATGGGGACCGGGCGGCGACCTGCTGACGTACCTCATGGTCGCCAACCAGTGGTCGCCGCAGGATTTCCTTGCCGGTAGGTCATCGATGCGCCGAATGATGGATGTGGGTACATATGCGTCCGGGACGGCGCTCGTGCTGCTCGCGCTGCGCCAGAGCCTGATCGCGTTCCGCGCGGTCCTGATGGACCGCGGCCGGATCGCTCGATTCGGACTGCAGCTCGTCGCGGCCACGATGGTGCTGTCGTTCATCCCCGTGAGCTACCTGGGCGCGGTGCAGAGTCAGTACCGGTCGCAGCCCGTGCGCGAACTCGAATCGGCGCTGCAGCAGATCTCGACCGCGTCGCTCGCGGCCACTGGCCGGATCCCAGAGTCGATGGACATGGCCGAGATCGAAGCGACCGGCTACCTGTCAGACGCGACGCGTCGGTGGCTGGCGGGGAGTCGCGTGTCGCTCGAGTTGCACAACAACAGGATACAGATGGAGGCCGGTGAGACTGTCCGTTACGTCCTCATGCGCGTTAGCTTCCCGAACGGTCATGCGTTCGGAATGTTTTACCGCGTGCCGGCACAGCTGTCACGATGAGAATCTGACACATTCGTACATATTCTGGCCGTGCAAGCACGGCTAGTGTCCCGACACTGGCGTTCCCGTGAACAGCCTCACTCCGCGCGGATGGCGGTCAGCGGGTCGATCCGCGCGGCGGCGCGGGCCGGAACCCAGCACGCCAGGAGCGCCACGACGCCGAGCAGGCTCGCGGCGGTCACGAACGCGACGGGATCGAACGCGCCAGTGCCGTCTAGCAGGCTGCTGAGGATCCGCGTAGACGCAGCCGAGCCGATCAATCCGAGCCCCAACCCGAGCAGCGCGAGCCCCATCCCCTCGACGACAACCATCCGCACGACCTCGCGCCGCCCGGCGCCGAGGGCGAGACGGACGCCGGTCTCCCGGCTCCTCGACGAGACGGAGTACGCCATCAGACCGTAGAGTCCCAGGCATGCCACGGCCAGCGCGGTTCCGGCGAAGAGGGCGAGGAGACCCGTCTGGAGCCGAGGGCGCACCAGTGCGCTCCCGGAAACGTCGGCGAGCGAGACGAGCGGCGGAACCGGGATGTCGGCATCCAGCGCTCCGACGGCCGCGCGCACCGCAGGCGCAAGCCGGGCGGCATCGCCTGCCGCGCGCACCATCAGGTGCATGGACGGCCAGGCGCTCTGGACGTGCGGCACGTAGATCTGAGGCTCGGGTGGTTCGCCGAGGCTGAAGTGCCGGACGTCGCCGACGACCCCGACGATCGTCCGGTCGCCTGGCTCGCCCGGCGGCAGCCTCATCTCGTGGCGGAGCCGGCGTCCGACCGGGTCGGCATCACCGAAGAGCTGACGCGCGAGGACCTCGTTGATGATCGCGACTGGCGGCGCGCGCCGGCTGTCGCGGGCGTCGAAGGCGCGGCCGACGACAATCGGGATCCGCAGGACGTCGAAGATGCGCGGGCTTACCACGTGTATCGCGGCTGCCGGCCGGCGCCCGGGCGGCTGCGGCGGCGCACCCTCGAGCTCGAGGCCGGTACGGTCCACGAAGAAGCGGGCGTCGGGCCCAAGGGGAACGCCGATGCTCACGGCCGCCGATTCCACGCCCGGCAGCGCCTCGACGCGCGCGAGCAGCGCCTCGTAGAAGGCGGCAACGCGTTCCGGCTCGGCGTAGCGGCTGCGCGGAAGCGAGAGCCGCGCCACGACGGGAACGCCCTCGCTCCGGAAGCCCGGGTCCGTCCGCAGCATCCGCTCGAGGCTGCGAACGAGCAGCCCGGCGGACACGAGCAGCACGGCCGCGACGGCGATCTGGGCGACCACCAGCAGGCGGCGCGCGCGGACGTGCCGGGGCGTGGCGTCTGCCACCACCCCCGCGCGCAGCGCTGCGTAGAGGTCGCGCGCGGCGGCGCGCATCGCTGGCCCGACACCCAGAGCAAGTCCGGTGGCGAGCGTGGCCAGCGCCGAGAAGGCAATCACCGTCGCGTCGACGCTGACCGTGTCGATGCGAGGGAGGCCCGTGCTCGTAGATGCGCGGAGGGCCCGGATCACGCCCGCCGCGACGGCAGCTCCCAGCGCCCCTCCAAGTGCCGCAACGATCGCGCTCTCGACGAGAAGCTGGCGGGTGAGGCGCGCGGGGGAGGCTCCGAGGGCCACACGAACGGCGAGTTCCCGGCTGCGCGCCGCGCTGCGTGCGAGCATGACGCTGGACAGATTGGCGCATGCGATCACCAGCAGGAGGAACACCGAAGCCTGCAGCGCGAGCAGACCAGGACGGGCTTCGCCCACCTCGACTTCCAGCAGCGGCACGACGGCGGCGCCGAAACCCGCGTTCTCGTCTGGATACTCGGTGGCGAGCCGGGCCGCTGTCGCCACGGCCTCGGAGCGGGCCCGCTCGACCGTTGCGCCGTCGGCAAGCCGGGCAATGACCTCGAGGATGCGGAACGCCCGGTAGGACATGCCGATCTCGTCGGCGTCCGCCTCGCGCTCGAGCTGCATCGGCAGCCACAGCTCGGTGCCGGGACGCGGGAACCGGAACGAGGACGCCATCACGCCGATGACCGTGTGGGGCCGGCCGTTGAGGGAGATCGTCCGTCCCAGCAGGGCGGTATCGCCGCCGAAGCGGCGCTGCCAGAGGCCGTCGGAGAGCACGACCACCGGCTCGGCTCCAGGCCGGTCATCCTCCGGACCGTAGACCCGGCCGTGCGCGACGGGCGCGTGGAGCAGCGCGAACAGCTCGTGCGTCGCTGTCGCGGCCAGCAGGTGTTCCGGATCGCCGGCGCCGGTGAGCGTCACCTGAGGGCTCCAGTACGCCGCCGCCGCGGAGACGCTCGTCGAACGCTCGCGCCAGTCGAAGAAGTTTGGCGGGGAGAGAGGCGCCAGCGCCTGCGACGGAGGGGGCTCGAGCTGGTACACGCGCACCAGTTTTTCGGGCTCCGCGTAGGGAAGCGGTCTCAGCAGCACGCCGTTGACGACCGCGAAGATTGCGGTGTTCGCGCCAATCGCGAGGGCGATCGCGGCCAGCACGGCGGAGGCGAGCGCCGGATGCCGTCTCAGCGAGCGTAGGGCGAAGCGCACGTCCTGGGAGAAGTCCGTCAGCATGTTGAATCTCATCAATTCAAGGACGGGTCCCCTGGAACTCTACACCGCAACCCCGCCAATTCGTGACTGAGTAGAGGTCGCGAGTGGGATCTCGTCGCCTGGGGCAGGCGTCACACATGATCAGCGCAGGAGGTAGGGCGTCATGAAGACCATTGGAGTGATAGGCGCTGGACGCATCGGAAGCCAGCTGGCGCGGCTCGCGATCGCCCGCGGCTACGTCGTCGCGATCAGCAATTCGCGCGGGCCCGAGACACTGTCCGAGCTCGTGGCAGAGCTGGGCCCGAGGTCACGCGCAGCCACACCCGTCGAGGCGGCCCAGGCCGGTGACATCGTCATCGTCACGATACCGCTGAAGAACTACCGCGCGGTGCCCGTGGCCCCGCTCGCGGGGAAGATCGTGATCGACACGAACAACTACTATCCTCAACGGGATGGCCATATCCCCGAGCTCGACGACGAGTCGACGACGACGTCGGAGCTTCTGCAGGCCCATCTGCCGAACTCGAAAGTGGTGAAGGCGTTCAACCACATCTACGCCCGTGAGCTCACAACCGACGGACAGCCGCGTGACTCGAAGAACCGCCGCGCCCTGGTGATCGCCGGAGACGATGAAGGCGCCAAGGCGACCGTCGCCAGCCTGATCGACGAGTTTGGCTTCGATACGGTCGACGCGGGCCCGCTGAAGGAGGGCTGGCGCATTCAGCGCGATACGCCGGGGTACGGCCCGCGCCGGACGGCCGAGGAGCTGCGCAGAGACCTCCAGGCCGCCAGGCGGTACGCGCAGCATCAATGACCCATTCGGCCGCATCGCGCCCCGACCAGGTTGCCGAAAGAGCCGGCAACCTGAGGGAGAGGGACAAGG
>DATIEW010000154.1:0-4645 GCA_035455585.1 Vicinamibacterales bacterium
CTGATCTCCTGTTAACCCTCTCCTGATCTCCTGATCTCCTGTTAATCAGCGGGGGGGCAGCACGGTCACCTCCGCGCGCCGGCGGAGGCCTTCGACCCACTCGCGCACGAGCGCACTGGTGCGCTCGGCGGCGAGACGCGCCCTCGCCTCGTCGCGCACCTGGTCGTAGGGCTGCAGCCGGCCGCCCGAGACGAACGAGTCCTGGTGCTCGCGGTAGTAGCGCAGCACGTCCTCTTCGGTGGGCTGCATGACCGCGCCGAATCGCTGCTGGTGGTACCGTTCGATCCGCAGGTTGTCGCGGATGGCGCGCGTCAACTGGTCGATCGTCCTGCCGGTCTCCTCGAGCGCCGCATCCAGCGCCTCGGCGGTCGGGAAGCGCGCGCGCACGGCGCGCATGCCCTCCTGGATGGCCGCCTCGGACGGCTCCGGCGGCAGGAAGCGGTTGACTTCCGCGAGCTGGAGCTGCCGGTCGATCAGGGCGTCGACGACCGCGCGAACCGGCGGATCCACCCCTTGGGCCGGCTCGACGAGCCCGAACCGTTGGGCGGCGACCGCATCCGAGAGCGTGATGACCTCGCCGCTGACCACGGCGAGGATGCGGTCGATGATCTCGGCCTGCACCCCGGTCGGCAGAACGAACGTCGCGACGGCGACGACCGACCAGCGCAGAAAGCGTTTCAGTGCGGGCATGTTCAGAACGCCTGTCCGATGCTGAAATGCAGCGCCGTCCGCCGCTCGAGCGTGCCGCCGATCTCCCGGCGATCCAGCTTGAACCCGAGATCCACGCGGATCGGGCCGATCGGCGACCGATACCGGAGGCCGAAGCCGACGCTGCCGCGAAGCTCTCCGAGGTCGAAGTCGGTGACGCGCCGGAAGACGTTGCCGCCATCGACGAAGATCGCCGCGCCGAGCGCGCCCCAGACTGTCACACGCAGCTCCCCGTTGGCGATGAGCACCGCGTTGCCGCCGGTCGGGAAGCCGTTCGGCGTGATCGTGTCCGGCGCGCCGACCGTGTCGAGTGCGTAGCCGCGAATCGTGCTGTCGCCGCCGGCGAAGAACCGCTCGCTCGCCGGCAGATCCTCGACGATGGTGATCGTGCCATCGTCGGCCGGCACCTCGCTGGGAAAGCCGTCGGCCAGGCCAACGACGGCGCGGGTGGCGAACACGACGCGTCGCGGGACCGGCAGCCGCTTGAACCAGAACCCCTGGAGGAAGGTCTTCACGAACCCCACCTGGCTGCCGAGCGATCGCAGCGCGACGGTCCCTTCGCCGCTCAGGAACGTCCCGCGCTCGGGGTCGAGCAGCTCGTCGCGCGTGTCCCGTACGACCGCCGCCGTGAGCATCGACAGACGCACGCGTGGGAACAGCCGATCGATCGTGGCCTGGTCCTCCTCGCTCAGCCGCTCGTCGAACGTTCGCGTTGTCCCGAACGAGTAGCCGGCGCTGACGCGGACGGCCGGCGGGAATCGGCGCGACAGATCCACGGCCACGCCCTTCCTCGCGAAGTTGAAGCTCGATCGCACGCCCTGCTCCGCGACGCCCCAGACGCTGAGATCGTTGGGACCGAGGACGCGCGGCTGCCGATAGGTCGCCAGCACGCGGTACTCGCTGAAGCCGAAGCCCGTGCCGTCGGCTTCGGGATCCTCGGGGGCGTCCCGCGGGCGAAGGCTGACGCGCGTGAACAGGTTGACCGACCGGTTCTTCCCCCAGAGATTCCGGCGACCGACGTCGAAGAAGCCGCGCGGCGCGAATTCGAGCCGCTCCTCGGCCGCGCCGCCTGGTCCGGCAGCGCGCAGCCGTGGCGAAGCTTCGATGCCGCCGCCGTACCCGATGGTGGTGGCCGGCGCCTCGGCGACCGTCACGAGAATGTCGTGGCGGTTGGAGGTGCCGTGCGTCAGCTCCGTGATGCGCACGCGCCGGAACAGGCCGAGCGCGCTCAGACGCCGCTGGCTCTCGAATACCGCCTCGGCCCCGAGCGGCTCTCCGGGCCTCAGCTGCAGCTCGCGGAGGATGATCCGCGGGTCGGTGCTGGTGTTGCCGACGATCAGGATATGGTCGACCAGCGTCTGCGGGCCCTCCTCGATCCGGAACACCAGATCGACGACGGTCCCCTCGTCGCGCAGCTGCCGGTCGACGGCCACGGCAACCGAGGCGAATCCGAGGTTCAGGTACGACGTCACTACCGCGTTGCGATCGACACCGATCTGCGGCTCGTAGTAGGGAGTGCCGCTGCGCGATCCCAGCAGCGCCCGCAGCTCGCCCTCGGAGAGCGCCGTGTTTCCCGAGATGCTCACGTCACCGATCAGGGTCAGCGGTCCTTCCGCGACGACGATATCCACGGCAACCCGGCCCTCGCCCGATTCCGTACTCATCTCGTTGGCGCCCGCCTTCACGGTGACGGCGGCGAACCCGCGCCGCAGGTAGTGGCTGCGGATCGCCGAGGAGGCCGTCGAGAGCTGCGCCTCGACGTACGGCGCACCTGGCTGGATTGGCACGAGCGGGCGCAGCACTTCGACCGCAATCGCCTGACTCCCGCGGATGTCGACGCTGGCCGCGCGGTACAGGAGCCCGCGTCGGACGTCGAAGACTATCGTGAGCGTCCCGTCGGCCTCCTCGCGGCTCACAGTGACGTCGGCCTTCCAATAGCCCTGCTGCCGGAGGTAGCTCTCGATCCGGGTCTCGGAGTCCTCGAGCAGATCCTCGTCGACCGACCCTTCCCGTTGGATCGGAACCAGCTCTTCAACCCGATCCGGCGGCAGGGTGTCGCCATCGAATCTGACGGCGACGATCGGGCCCCTGCGAACGGCGATCACGAGATCGACGACCGTCTGATTCTCGGACGGCGTGGCCCGGAACGACGTGCTCGCCTGGTAGAACCGGCGCCGGCGCAGAGCCTGCTGGGAGTCGTTCAGCCGCTCGACGAGATCCGGGCGCCTGTAGGCGTCGCCGGGCGCTGCCCGCAGCCGCCGCAGGAAGCTGGCGCGGCTCTCGAGAGGGTCTCCCTCGATCTCCACGCTGCCAATCCGGGCGAGCGGGCCGGCGTCGATGTCGAAGGTCAGCGTCCGATCACCGTCAGGGCGCGCCCCGGGAATCCTCTGAATGGCAGCGCGGAGGTAGCCGTTGTCGGCATAGACCTGCGCCAGCAGCCCTGCGACGTCATCGGCCCGGCCGATCGGCAGCGAGTCGCCGAACCGATCGGAGACGCTTCTGCGCAGCAGGCCGCTGGACAACGCCAGGCTGCCGGTGAACTCGACGTGTTCCACGTAATGGAGCGGCACGAGATGGAGCCGCACGCTGACGCCCCCCCCGGGCGCGTCGGTCGCGTCGACCTGGACGTCCTGGAAACGGCCCAGGCTGTGGAGGTGCGTGATCGACTCGCGCACCGCCGCCATCGACAGCGGGCCTCCGACGCGGACCTCCACGATGTCGAGCAGCGCGGGATCGGAGGTCGGCGTGTTCCCGATGAGAACCTGCAGGTCCTCGACCGGGCGGCCGACGTACCTGGCGGCTGCCGACTGGGCCGCAGCGGGGGCGCTGCCGAGCACCAGCAGCAGGAGGAGCATCGGGAGCCGCATCAGAACCTGTGGCGCACCCGGAAGTCGATGGCGAACGTGCCGTCGCCGTTCTGCGTCAGGACCCAGCCGACCCGATCGCTCTGGTCGTACTCGAGGATCAGGATCTGATCGCGCTGCGTGTTGCCGAGCGCGTGGGCGTAGGTGAGGTAGACGCGGTTCGAGACGCGCTTGCCGATGACGATCCGGGCCGACGGGGTGAGCAGATCCGCGTTCGTTCCGAACGTCGGGGTGATCTGGACGGTCGCGTTGAACGCGTCCTCGAAGACCCGGCCCACCGGCGTCGACACCGGGCTCGCCAGCAGACGCGCCATCCCCTGCCGCAGGAGCGCCTCCTCGGACTGCTGCGCCAGCTCGGGCCTCAGCGCTCGAAGCTCCGCGTTCTCGAGGCCGGTCGTCTGACCGAAGAGCAGCGCGATGATGTCCACCATCGGAAGCGGCGGATCGGAGTTGAGCGTCGGCGGCGCCATCCTGGCAGTCGTCCCGGTCAGGCCGACGGTAATGCGGTAGGTCTGGCCCGGCAGCCGGACGCGCGTCTCGGCCTCGATGTCGAAGAACGGCTCGATCCGCGACGGGTTGTAGAAGTCGACGCTCCCCTGCGTGACGAGGTAGCGGTTGCCTTCGAACACGAAGTCGCCGCGATCGATCTCGGCCCGGCCGAACAGCAGCGGACGGTCGTAGGTGCCCTGCAGACGCAGGTCCGCGCTGGCGACCATCTTGGCGAGGTTGTTCTCGATGCGCAGGCTCTCCTGCGCCTCGATGGCGATGTCGAACCGCAGCGGGATCGCCGCGGCTGGAGGAGCGCCGGCCGGGGGCTCCGCGGCGCCGCCGCCTGTCAGCGCGAACAGATCGGGGGTGGCCTCGATACGTCTCGACCACACGGCGTCGTTCACGCTCACCTTGCCCGTCAGCGTGGGTGTGGCCAGCGTGCCCTGCAGCGCGAGATCGACGTTCACGTTCGACCTGAACCCCTCCGGGTAGCGGACGTTCATGCGCTCCCCGCGGGCGGTCAGGTTCAGCGCGCCCGGGGTGAAGCCGACCAGACCGATGCGGCCGCCAAACGACACCTCCCC